>JAGBGK010000004.1 GCA_017936005.1 Tidjanibacter sp. | reverse complement strand
TGGAAAATGGAAAATGGAAAATTATTCCCTACACTCCTTAAACTCCTTAAACTCCCTAAACTCACGGGTAACAAAAAAGCAACCCGTGAAAAAGGTGGGGCCCCTCCGAGGTCTTGGGTATTAAAAAAGACATCAGACGTTGGACGTTAGACGTTAGACGTTAGACGTTGGACGTCAGCCCCCCCAAGAAGCAAAAGAACGGAGGGATTTTTGTGCCAAACAAAGGAGCGAGTCCGCAGCCTACTAAGCGTAGGTGAGGAACTCGCTCTCTGACGTTTGATGCAAAAATCACCCGTTATTTTGCTTTCTTAGCGAGGATTTTGTTGAGCTCTGCAATGGTAACACTCTTGTTGGAAACTTTTACCAAAGGAGTTACAGCCTCGATAACCTTCTGCTCGTAAACCTTCTCGATGAGCTTGTTGGCCTCCTCCTTGTTGGAGAGAATCTGCTGTGCGTAGTTGGCGAGCATCTCGTCAGCCACGTTCATCATACCATACTGTGCAAACTGTGCAGCAGCATAAGCCTTGGCCTCATTCAACATATCCTCCTGCTTAACCTCCACGTTCAGAGTCTTGGCGAAGTGTTTCTGTACTGCGCTCCACTTCATCATCTCTGCAAAGGGTGCAAAGTCCTTCTCAATCTCCTCCATAGTGAACTTACCCTCGTTGATTGCGAGCAACCAGCGTTTCAGGAACTCCTCGGGCAGAGTGAGGTTTGCCTTCTCCACGAGGTACTCACGCAAGGTGTTGGTGAACACATAGTCGCTCTCCTTCTTCAACTCGGCAGCAATCTTCTCGTCGATGAACTTCTCGAACTGCTCCTCGCTGGTTACGTTACCCTCGGGGAAAGCCATCTTGAAGAACTCCTCGTTCATCTCGGGGTCGGCATACTTGCGAATCTTGGTGATGGTGAGGTTGAACTCGGGCTTGATATCGCCGAGCTCGTTCTCCTTAACGCCCAGAACCGAAGCCCTCTGCTGTGCGCTCTTGTAGAGTTCGTTCACGTTCACGATCATCTGGTCGCCAACCTTCTTGCCGATGAAGGGCTTACGCTCCTCGTCGCTCATACTGATAAGGCCAACGTATGCGTCCTCGCTCTTGATGTCGCCATTGTCGAGGGTGCACATAACAGCCTCGTCTTTCTCAACCACGTCAACATCAACCAAACGGCCGTAGGTGCGGAGGAATTGGCCACGGTAGCCACTACGCATCTCCTCATCCACTTTGATTTTGTAGCGGGTAACCTTGTCTTTCTCGGTGAGCTCCAACTCCACCTTGGGAGCCAAGCCAAGCTCGAAGATGAACTCGTGCTCGGTGTTGTTGTCGAAGTCGAAAGCACCCTGCTCGTCGCTGGGGAGAACGTCGCCCATATAGTCGATACCCTCCTTCTCGATGTACTCAAAGCAGCTGTCGGAAGCCATCTTGTAGGCGGTCTCGGCAACTACACCCTTGCGGTACATCTTGTTGATGATACCCATAGGTACCATACCGGGACGGAAACCGGGGATGTTTGCCTTACGTTTGTACTCACGGAGTTTTTTGTCCACCTCAGCAGTGTAGTCAGCCTCTGCAACGGTGATTTTGATAATCGCGGTTTGGTTTTCGCGAACCTCTTTGATAATGTTCATAGTTCTGTTATTATTATGTTATGATTTTCAATCTCTTATTTAGCCCGCAAAGATACAAATAAAATGGAAAATGGAAAATGGAAAATGGAAAATTATTCTTCTCCTATTACCCTTATCACCCCTATCACCCTTAAATTCCCTTTCTGCCCTTCCTTGCACTTTCTGCCCTTTCTGCTCTTGGGTATCTTTTTTGTTACCCGTGAGGTCAGGGAATTTAGGGAGTGTAGGATGTAATTTTCAATTTTTAACTTTCCATTTTCAATTTATAGGATGTATCTTTGTGCTACTATGGCAACGAGTGAGGATTATATCAACTATGTGATGGAGCAGTTGGAGGCTGCACGCACGGGCCTCGACCTGTGGGCACGCCCTATGTTTGGCGAATATTGTGTCTATTCGGGCGAAAAGCCCCTCTTCTTTGTGTGCGACAACACGGTCTTTATCAAGCGCATAGAGTGTGTATCCGGCCTGCTGGCCGATGCCGAGCCAAAGGCTCCCTTCCCTGGTGCGAAGGATTTTGTGATATTGGACATTGAGGATGTTCGCTTGTCGGGCGAAGTGGTGCGACAACTACACATCCACAAGCCTATGCCTAAACCCAAGAAGAGAAAGACAACCGTCTAACGTCGACCGACAACCGTCTAACGTCCAACGTCCAACGTCGACAATAAAACAACAGACCCCTCAGTCGCTTTGCGACAGCTCCCCTAACTTAGGGGAGCAGCTTTTTTCATGGGTATCTTTTTTAATACCCAAGACCTTGGAGGGGCCCCACCTTTTTCACGGGTATCTTTTTTGTTACCCGTGCCATCCGACCACTCCTCCCCTAACGTTAGGGGAGGTGCCACAAAGTGGCGGAGGGGTATGCCGTCGGTAGTCGGTAGACGGTAGACGGTAGACGGTCGACGTTGGACGTTAGACGTTGGACGTTAGACGTTAGACCGTAAAAAAAACAAAGTGCGAGGGGTATTTTGTGCCAGCGTCAGAATGACGCTTTTATCATTTGGTCGGTGCGCTATCTGCGTTTGAAAGCACAAAAAACACATAGAACGAGATGAATGCAATGCACACAAGAAAACCACCTCCGCAGCAGGCACAGCCTGTTTTGTGATTTTGGTTGCGGTGCTATCAAGCGTTCGAAAGCGGTAAAAAAACGCATAGTGCGAGGGGAATTTTGTGCCAAACAAGAAAGCGGGCCCGCAGTTTGCTAACGCAAATGAGGAGCCCGCTTATCGCAGTGCGGTGCAAAATTCACCCGCAATATGTGTTTTTTATCCGAGGTAGGACTTCAAAAGTTTGCTACGACTACTGTGGCGCAAGCGGCGAATAGCCTTCTCCTTAATCTGGCGCACACGCTCACGAGTGAGGCCAAACTTCTCGCCAATCTCCTCCAAGGTCATCTCCGAGCAACCAATGCCGAAGAAATATTTAATGATATCCTTCTCACGGTCGGTGAGGGTGTCCAATGCACGGTCAACCTCCGTAGCCAACGACTCGTTGATGAGGCCCCTATCGGCATTGGGCGAGTCGGCATTCACCAACACATCCAGCAGGTTGTTGTCCTCGCCATCGGCAAAGGGAGCATCCACCGAGACGTGGCGGCCCGACACACGCAGAGTGTCCGACACCTTCTCCTTGGGGATATCCAGCATATCGGCCAACTCCTCAGGCGAAGGTACCCTCTCGTTCTCCTGCTCAAAGCGGTCATAGGCCTTGTTGATTTTATTGAGCGAGCCCACCTGATTGAGTGGCAGACGCACGATACGCGACTGCTCGGCCAGAGCCTGCAAAATCGACTGGCGAATCCACCACACAGCATAGGAGATGAACTTGAAACCACGGGTCTCGTCGAACTTCTCGGCGGCCTTGATAAGTCCGAGGTTACCCTCGTTGATAAGGTCGGGCAACGAGAGTCCCTGATTCTGGTACTGCTTGGCCACCGACACCACAAACCTCAGGTTTGCTTTGGTGAGTTTTTCGAGAGCCTCCTGGTCGCCTTTGCGGATACGCTGGGCGAGTTCCACCTCCTCCTCTACGGTGATGAGTTCCTCCTTACCAATCTCTTGGAGGTACTTGTCCAACGATGCGCTTTCGCGGTTGGTGATAGATTTTGTGATTTTTAACTGCCTCATTTTCTACACTTAATATACATTATACCTATTTTATTTCCTCTCATCAAAGGCCGCCCTCACACTGTCAACCGCACACATCGCTGCCGATATGCTCCACAAATGTGGCCGTGGTTCCACTACTCTACCAACGAGTAGCTCGCCACGCGGCCCGTGGAGGGATAGATACCATCCACCGAGGTAATCTTCTCGCCTATCTTCTCCAAGTCGGCCACCTCATTGATGGCTTTCTCGTTGATGTGGGTGATGACGAAGCCAGGCCTAACCCTTGCCTTTGCCAAAAAACCGCCCTCCTTGATGGCCGTCACTCTCACGCCACCATCGATGCCGAGCTGTTTTGCCATCTTTGCACTCACCTCGGCAAAATCGCCACCGAGCGCACCGGCCAAAACCACGTCGTCCTTACTAATCAGTTCGGTCTTTCCTGCCCTATTACGCAGAGTTACCTCAATTTGTTTCACTTTACCCTCTCTTTTTAACGAAATTTTAACTTTATCGTTAGGGCGGTGTTTACCAATGATTTCGCTCAGGCGTGCCGACGAGTCGATTGCCACCCCGTCGATAGAGAGAATAATATCGCCCTTTTGGATGCCCGCAGCCTCGGCAGAGCCACCTTTGGTAACCTCGGCAACATAGGCACCACCTATCTCGCTAATGCCCAACTCCTTGCCAAACTGCTCAATGAAATCGTTATTAATCTCCTGATACTGAACACCAAGCAGTGCGCGCTGCACCACACCATACTCTTTCAGGTCAACCACCACCTTCTGTACAATACTGCTCGGCACGGCAAACGAATAGCCGATGTAACTACCCGTCTGCGACTGAATGAGGGTGTTGATACCCACCAACTCGCCTGCGGTGTTCACAAGTGCGCCACCACTATTACCGGGGTTTACGGCCGCATCGGTCTGGATGAACGACTCAATGCTGTACTGCGAGGGGATTGCGCCCAAATTACGGGCCTTGGCGCTCACGATACCTGCGGTGATGGTCGATTGGAGGTCGAAGGGCGAGCCAATGGCCAGCACCCACTCGCCCAGCCTCAACGCATCCGACGAGCCGAAGCGCAGGAAGGGCAACTTTTTGGCATCCACTTTCAGCAGGGCCACATCTGTTGTGGGATCGGCACCCACGATTTCGGCATCGAAAGTGCGTCCGTCGTTGAGTTTAACTTTCACCTTCGTAGCCTTCTCGATGACGTGGTTGTTGGTTACCATGTAGCCATCCTCGGTGATGATTACACCCGAGCCTCCCGCCTTGGCCTCACGAGTGGAGGGGGCACCATAGCCCTGGGGGATGCCGAAGAATTGGAGGAAGGGGTCGAAGCCACCACCCTGTCCCCTCACGGTTACGGCCACCTCGATATTGACCACCGCCTTCACGGCATTCTCAGCGGCATAGGTGAGGTCGGGATAGTTCTCCTTGGCGTAGGAGGTAAAGTGGTTGAGTCCTTGCGATGCGTTCAGACTGTCGCCAACGCTATTTTCGGGCATTGCGGAGGAGTCTTGCGACACCACCACGGGATTTGCATTTTTCAATACGGCGGCTGCTCCGAGTCCGCCCACAGCGGCGCAACCCAATGCGCCTGCGATGATAAGAATTACCTTTTTCATAGTCTTCTCTCTTGGTTTTTATTTTATGTGAACAAAAAAGGAGAGTTGCTTCATAGGCTGAATTGTGTTTTTATTCTGATATTAGAACGCCCATCTGCGGGCATTATTGCAACAAAAATAAAAAAAATCGTTGAAAACTATTGCAGAAATAAAAAAAAGCCGTACTTTTGTGCCGCTATTGGGTTGTGGTGTAATGGTAACACAACAGATTCTGGTCCTGTTATTCATGGTTCGAGTCCGTGCAACCCAACTGAAAGGCTGTCAGTTTTGACGGCCTTTTTTTATTTTTCACCCCCCGACCTAACAATGTGGGTCATACTTTGGGGGAGCGATGTACATTATTTATAAAAATAACGCGCAAAATATTTGTCATTTTATGGGGTAATTGTTATTTTTGTAGAGTAGGCCGTTTGTGTCATACAAATAACCATAAAGCTATGAAACGCGTACTTTTAATTACAATGTTATTATTAGGCAGCGTTCTTTTCTCTTTTGCTGCCGAACACATTTTTCAGGGACGCATTGTGGATAGTGCCACCGGCAGTGGCGTAGGCTATGCTACCGTGATTCTCTCCGATGCCGAGGGCAAAGGGGTGTCGGCAGTAGCGGCCGACAAGGAGGGTAATTTCATTCTGCGCTACAACCAAGAGGGTGCCTACAAGTTGACCTTCTCCTCGGTGGGTTACGCCTCGGTGGAAAAGAGTGTTTCATTGGGGGCAGAAGACGAGCAGACCGACCTCGGTAAGGTGGCTCTGCAAGCGGGAGTGGAGATTGAGGGTATCACCGTCAAGCCACTCATTATGGAGAAGGCCGACCGCTTGGTCTACAACGTCAAGGCCGACCCCGAAGCCAAGTATCGCAAGATGGCCTCCATCGTGGACAAAGTGCCAGGGTTGGACCAATCGGGTAGTCGCGGCAGATTTCAGTACAACAACCTACCCATATCGAAAATACTTATCAACGGCAGGGAGGAGGTACTCATCTCGGGTGGTCGTCAGTACACAATGGAGTTCATCGGTGCCGCACTGATGGACGAAATTGAGGTCATTATGCCCGGCTCGCCCGAGTACAACAACGACAAAATAATCCTCAACATCAAGACTAATCAGCCGCTCCCCGTGGGGTTTGCAAGCGAGTTGGGTGGCGATGCGGCCGTGCCTAATGGTAAGTATGGCGCCGACGTGGATGTGGTGAGCAAGGTTGGTCGCACCACCTTTGCCACCAAATATGCCTATGCGCTAACCCACTCGCCCACGTTGCACAAGCGTTCAACCTCGGAGTATCTGGGCACCGAGGGTGGCGACACTCCCCTCTACACCCTTCACGACAACGATGCCGACAGCACCCGTGGCCATTCGCACCGTCTGGCCATCAGTTATAGTGGCGAAATCAATCAACGTAAGGGCTACATTTTTGCCACTCTGAACGGCATCTCAACGGAGACCAATAGGCACTCCCACACCGACTCGTGGCGAGAGGAGGCAGGCAGTGTGCGCTCGCAGGAGCAACAGAGCAATGCAAGCAGTACCACATCCTCGCCCGAGAATATCAATGGACGCATCACCTTGGCCCATCAGGTGGGTGCCAAGCACGTCGTTGACCTCTACTCCACATTGACACACTCCAAGAGTAACTCCGAAGCCTCCACTCTCACCAACTACGGCGAGGATAACACATCCTACGAGAGCCGTCGCAGTAGCCAAACCGAGCAGGACGCTTTCAGCATCTCCTTGAAGCTTCGTAAGAGAGCAGGCAAAGAGGGCAAACACAACCTGTACCCCTCCATTGGTTACATCACACGTCGCTACGACAACTCTTCGCTCTACGAAACCCTCAACCGAGGAGAGGAGGAGTTTACAACCATCCCCGACGCGGGTTTGACCTACAAGCAGGATATCATTAGCGGAGGCTTTAACTACTCCTACTCACCCTCGCGCAAGTTTTCGTTGGGTCTGTCGGCAAGTCTCTCCAACGACCACACAACGGGTGTGTACCGTCACACGGGTAATAGTCCGCTCGACTACAACCAACTATCTTGGAACGCGAGCGCACAAATATTAACCCGTACCCATTGGTTGGTTCCCAACATTATGCTCTCAGCCGAGCCTCAACGTCCGGGCCTCGACCTGCTGAATCCCTACGTCGACGATAGCAACCCTATGCACCTACGTTATGGTAACCCCAACCTGCGCCCCGAAATGAATTACCGTGGCGGCCTTTCGTGGTCTATCCCCGACAAACTACTACCCAAGTGGTTGCGCTCGCCAAGTTTACACTATTACGGTAGTTACGTCGCCAACGCCATCAACCCCATCACAGAGATGAGGCCCGATGGCGTTACGGTGAGCACCTACAAAAACTATGGTAGCGAGGTCGGACACAGAATTCTTGCAAACATCCTGATGCATCCCACAAAGAATACAAACCTCGAATTTAACGGTTCATATTCAATTAGGACCTACAACATCGCAGAGGACTACACCAACACCATCGGCTCCTTCTCGTGGAGCGTGGGTGGTGGCTACCGTTTCCCGAAAGGCAAGTGGTTTAACAATGCGCGCCTCTCGGCCTCCTACTCCGCCAGTCCAACGGCGACAATGGCCCAGACGGTGGACTTTGGCTACTACCACAACCTCGGCGTGTCGTTCAGTGCCTACATTCCCAAATGGAAAGCTGGTTTCGACATCAAGGTAGGCGACATTCTCCACGGCCACAACTACGTTGAGAACACTATCCGCTCGGGTACCTTCATCCGCCACAACTCCAACGAGAGGCTTGGTCGCTCGGTGAGCGTATCGGCCTACATCCGCTTTGGTAAGTTCAAGAGGGTAATCGGAGAAATTGATGCACCAAAAGATATCAAGAGGTTATGATAGCTACATTCCGACAAGCAACCACGCTGTGGTTGCTTGTCTGCTGTTTAAGGGCAAGAAAGAGCAGAAAGGGCAAGAAAGAGCAGAAAGAGCAGAAAGAGCAGAAAGAGTGGAAAAGAAAATAAAAGTCTGCGCCAACGGCGCACCACAATTTTCAATTTTCAATTTTCCATTTTCAATTTATAAAGTCGTTAGACGTTAGACGGTCGACGGTTGTCGGTTGACGGTCGACGGTCGACGGTCGACGACAAAAAGAGCCACGAAACATTTCGTGGCTCTTTTTTGTCTTAAAACTCCGAGGTGAACTTGAAGCGTATGTCGGGGAATTTCTCAATGGCGAGTTGGAGCGCATAGCTCGTATCGGCCAAAAAGACATCCCTGCCGTGTTTATCCACAGCCATATTCGTGAACTTCCTCTTCTTGAAGTCGGCCAACTGCGCCGCATTGTCGCTCTCTATCCAGCAAGCCTTGTGGATGCCGATGGGCTCCCAGCGGCACTTGGCGTTATACTCGTGCTCCAAGCGGTACTGGATAACCTCAAACTGCAACGCTCCCACCGTGCCGATAATCTTACGGCCATTGAGCGAGGAGGTGAAGAGCTGAGCCACGCCCTCGTCCATCAGTTGGTCGATACCTTTGGCCAACTGTTTGAACTTCTGCGGGTCGGCATTTTCGATGTAGCGGAACTGCTCGGGAGCAAAGGACGGTATGCCGGTGAATTTGAGCTGCTCGCCCTCGGTGAAGGTGTCGCCAATGGCGAAGTTACCCGTGTCGTGGAGGCCCACAATGTCGCCCGCATAGGCGGTGTCAACCACCGACTTCTTCTCGGCCAAAAAGACACTCGGCGAGGAGAACTTCATCTGCTTACCGCTGCGGACGTGGAGGTAGTTCTTACCCCTCTCAAACGTACCACTACATATCTTCAAGAACGCCAACCTATCCCTGTGGTTGGGGTCCATATTGGCGTGAATCTTAAAGACAAAGCCCGTCATCTTTTCCTCGGTAGCCTCCACGATGCGGCTCTCGGTGGTGGCCGAGTGGGGCGAGGGTGCGATGCGGATGAATGTTTCCAACAACTCCCTCACGCCAAAGTTATTGACCGCCGAGCCGAAGAATACGGGAGCCAGCAGGCCCTGCAAGTACAAATCTCTATCGAAAGGCTCGAAGAGCTCGCTCACCATTTCGAGGTTTTCGTGCAACTCCTCGGCGTTCTTCTCGCCCACATATTCGGACAACTCAGGGTCGTCGAGGGTGAGGTGTACGCTCTCGGCAATGTATTGGCGGTCAACCTCCTTGAACAGGTTGAGGTTCTCGTCGTAGATGTTGTAGACACCCTTGAAGCCCGGGCCGCTCGATATGGGGAACGAGAGTGGCCTCACGGCAATCTGCAACTCCTTCTCAATCTCCTCCAACAACTCAAAAGGCTCCTTGCAGGGGCGGTCGAGTTTGTTGATGAAGACCATCACGGGCGTTGAGCGCATACGGCACACATTCATCAACTTGCGTGTCTGGCTCTCCACACCCTTTGCGCCGTCAATCACGATGATTACGGCATCCACGGCTGTGAGCGTACGGTAGGTGTCCTCGGCAAAGTCCTCGTGACCGGGGGTGTCGAGGATGTTGATTTTGGTGCCCTTATACTCAAACTCCATCACGGAGGTGGCCACCGAGATACCCCTCTGTCGCTCAATCTCCATAAAGTCGGAGGTTGCGGTTTTGCGAATCTTGTTGCTCTTCACTGCGCCGGCAACGTGGATTGCGCCACCAAAAAGGAGGAGTTTTTCGGTGAGTGTAGTCTTACCCGCATCGGGGTGTGCAATAACGGCGAACGTGCGCCTGCGTTGTATTTCTTCTCTTAATGTCATTCTTTTTTAGCTGTTAGCCGTTAGCTGTTAGCCATTAGCCGCTAGTTTAATTAGTAAATATCTTCCCTTTCTTGCCCTTTCTGCCCTTTCTGCCCTTTCTTGCCCTCTCTAAATAATTCTCAATTCTCGCAAATGCGAGTAAGCGAGCGCAAAGGCTGCTTGCAGACTCTGCCGAGCGGGAGCATTTTAGACAAAACTTTGTTTTGTCAATTTTCCACCGGAGGATAGTCCAGCGTGTAGTGCAGGCCGACGCTCTCCTTCTGGGCTTGTGCCTGCTTGATAATCAGGTAGCCCACCTCTATGAGGTTACGCAACTCGCACAGCCCCACGTTGATACGGCTCTTCTGGTAGAGCTCCTCCGTCTCGCGGTAGATTATCTCCATCCTCCTCAGGGCCCTCTCCAAGCGCAGGTTGCTACGCACGATACCCACATAGTAGCTCATAATCTGCTGCATCTCCTTGTAGTTCTGCGTGATGAGAATCATCTCCTCGGTGGCAACCATTCCGTCGTCGTTCCAATCGGGTATGTTGTTCTCAAAAGTGAGTGTGTCGAGCCTTGCAATGGCGTGGGCAGCGGCGGCTTTGGCATAGACCACAGCCTCAATCAACGAGTTGCTGGCCAGACGGTTAGCACCGTGGAGGCCCGTACAACTGCTCTCGCCCAGAGCGTAGAGCCTGTGGATGGTGCTCTCGCCATTGAGGTCCACCTTCACACCACCACAGCAGTAGTGGGCACCGGGCGTTACGGGTATCATATCCTTGGTGATGTCGATACCCATCGTGAGGCACTTCTGGTAGATGTTGGGGAACGAACGTATGGTCTCCTCCGCAGGCTTGTGCCTAACGTCGAGGTAGAGGTGTTCGGCACCCGTAATCTTCATCTCGTGGTCCACACTCCTTGCCACCACATCCCTCGGGGCGAGCGAGCCCATAGGGTGGTATTTGTGCATAAACTCCTTGCCATTGGGCAGTTTGAGGATGGCTCCATAGCCCCTCATAGCCTCGGTGATGAGGAATGCAGGCCTCTCGGTGGGGTTGTACAGAGTGGTGGGGTGGAATTGGATATACTGCATATTCTCAATGATACCCTTGGCCCTGTGCACCATAGCGATACCATCGCCGGTGGCCACCGAAGGGTTGGTGGTGGTGTGGTAGAGGTTGCCAACGCCACCCGTACACACCACCGTAACTTTGGCCAGAATGGTGAAAACCTTGTCTTTCTTGATGTCCAACACATAGGCACCATAGCACTCTATGTCGTCCATATGTCGGTTGACCTCCCTGCCGAGGTGGTGCTGGGTGAGTATATCCACGGCGAAGTGTTGTTCCAGCACGTCAATGTTGCGGTGTCGCTTGACGGCACTCACAAGGGCCCTTTCGATTTCGGCACCCGTAAGGTCCTGATGGTGCAGAATACGATGTTCGGTGTGGCCGCCCTCACGGTGGAGCGAGTAGCGTCCTTCGGGTGTTTTGTCGAAACGAGTACCCCACTGTTTGAGGTCCCTGATGCCCTCGGGTGCTCCCTCCACAACCATCCTCACAGCCTCCTCGTTGCACTTACCTGCGCCACAAACGAGGGTGTCTTGAATGTGTTTCTCGAAGGTGTCGGGCGGGTAGGTAACACAGCAAATGCCACCCTGTGCATAGTTGGTGTTACACTCGTTCATTTCGCCCTTCGTTACAATCGTAACGTGGCCCTTTTCGGCAGCCTTCAACGCAAAACTCAGTCCTGCTACGCCGCTACCAATAACCAGAAAATCGGTCTGCTTCTTCATTTTGTGTCACTAAAATTTGCTCACACGTGACAAAAGTACGAAAGAAATTGCTAATTTTATCCCCTCCAAAGCATTTTTTATGACCACTCGGTGGCAACACACACAACTTTTATGACCACTTGGCAGCGATACATACGGCGTTGGGACTCCTTTTTGCGCTTCGAGCGTGGAATGTCGGCCCACACTGTGGAGGCCTACACTCGTGATGTGGGCGACTTTGCGGTGTGGTTGCAGGAGCACTACCCCTCGGTGGAGGTCCCCGATGTGGAGGCCGAAATGGTCGGAGGGTGGATTGAGCATCTTGTGGTCGACGAGGAGAAGAAGCGTACCTCGCAGGCTCGAAAGCTCTCGGCCGTGAAGGCTTTTTTCCGCTACCTTGTGCTTGCGGGCGTGGTGGAGTCTTCGCCTTGCTCGAAGGTCAGCACCCCCAAAGAACAACGTCATCTGCCCGAAGTGCTCACCGTTGAGGAGATAGACCGTGCGCTGGCAACCATCGACCTCTCCTCGCCCGGTGGACATCGTGATAGGGCCATCTTTGAGATGCTGTATAGTCTGGGCCTGAGGGTATCGGAACTACTCTCGCTGCGTTTTACCGATGTGCACATCAAAGATAAGATAGTGGTCGTGATGGGTAAGGGTGGCAAGCAACGAGTTGTGCCTATGAGCGACGAGGCTGTGCGACAACTGAGGCTCTACTTGGAGTGTCGCCCGCAGGCCGATAACAACGAGGACAACAACTACCTCTTTCTCAACCAACGAGGAGGTAAACTCACCCGTATGTCGGTCTTCAACATCATCAAGAAGGCGGTCGCCGATGCCGGTATTTCAAAGAATGTGAGTCCCCACACTCTGCGCCACAGCTTTGCCACACACCTCTTGCAGGGTGGTGCGGATATTCGCCAGGTGCAGGCCCTGCTGGGGCATAGTTCCATCTCTACCACAGAGATTTACACTCACCTTGACCGTGATTACCTCCACTCCGCTATGGAGGAGTTCTTGCCGCTGTAATCGGCTACCGTCAACCGTCTACCGTCAACCGACAACCGTCTACCGTCTTACATACCCCTCAGTCCTTCGGACAGCTCCCCTAACTTAGGGGAGGAGTAATTTTCCATTTTCAATTCTCGCAAATGCGAGTAAGCGAGAGCAGAGATTGCTTGCAAGCTATGCCGAGCGAGAGCATTTTAGACAAAATTTATTTTGTCAATTTTCAATTCCCTTTCTGCTCTTTCTGCCCTTTCTGCTCTTTTACAGACCTCACCCGCCTTCGGCACCCTCGCCTAACTTAGGAGAGGGAGTGCACGGGGCCGTGCACGCAATTCCGACCACCCCTCCCGAC
>JAGBGK010000031.1 GCA_017936005.1 Tidjanibacter sp. | reverse complement strand
TTCTGGATATCCTTGTAGCTGTAGAAGGTGAGGCAGTGACCCTCGCCTCCATCACGACCGGCACGACCCGTCTCCTGGTAGTAACCCTCGAGCGACTTGGGAATATCGTAGTGAATCACATAGCGCACGTCGGGCTTGTCGATACCCATACCAAAGGCGATGGTCGCCACAATCACATCGGCCTTCTCCATAAGGAAGGCGTCCTGATTGGCTGCCCTCGTTGCTGCATCCATACCTGCGTGGTACGGTAGTGCCTTGATGTTGTTGGCCACCAACAACTCGGCCAACTCCTCCACCTTCTTGCGCGAGAGGCAGTAGATGATACCGCTCTTGCCCTCGTTCTGCTTGACATAGCGGATGATATCGCGGTTTACGTCGTGCTTGGGACGCAACTCGTAGTAGAGATTGGGGCGGTTGAAGGAGGACTTAAAGACTTTGGCATCCATCATACCGAGGTTTTTCTGGATGTCGAGCTGCACCTTCGGTGTAGCCGTAGCCGTGAGAGCAATGATTGGCGCACGGCCAATGTCGTTCACGATGGGACGTATGCGCCTATACTCCGGACGGAAGTCGTGGCCCCACTCGGAGATACAGTGTGCCTCATCAATGGCATAGAACGAAATTTTGATTTTGCGCAAAAACGACACGTTCTCCTCTTTGGTAAGCGATTCGGGAGCAAAGTAGAGAAGTTTTGTCTTGCCGGCCAGCACGTCGTTCTTCACCTGCGTGATAGCAGCCTTGTTGAGCGAGGAGTTGAGGAAGTGGGCAATGCCCTCCTCCATACTGAACGTACGCATCGCATCCACCTGATTCTTCATCAGTGCGATGAGTGGCGATATGATGATGGCAACACCCTCCATCATCAATGCCGGCAGTTGATAGCAAAGGCTCTTGCCTCCGCCCGTGGGCATTAATACAAAGGTATCACCACCTTCAAGTACATTTCTGATAACGCCTTCTTGATTTCCCTTGAAGGACGAAAAGCCGAAATACTCCTTTAATTTGCTCAACAACAAGTCGTCTTGTGCTCCCTTTTCCATATTCAAAATCACTTACTTCTGCAAATTGCAATATAAAGGTACTATTTTTTTCGGAAAATAGACTAACTTTGTGGAAAATTTTTCAAAAAAGATGAAATTATACACTTCCGACCTGGTCAAGAAATACAAGAGCCGCACGGTGGTAAACCACGTTTCCATCGAGGTTAATCAGGGTGAAATCGTAGGTTTGCTGGGCCCCAACGGTGCCGGCAAGACCACTACCTTTTATATGATAGTAGGACTCGTCAAGCCCAACGACGGCAAAATCTTCGTTGAGGAGGATGGTATCACCACCGAAATCACCAAACTCCCCGTATATAAACGTGCCCAGATGGGCCTCGGTTATCTGCCACAGGAGGCCTCTGTGTTCAGGGGTATGACCGTGGAGGAGAACCTCAAAGCGGTGTTGGAGATGACCGACTACTCAAAAGAGTACCAGAGGGAGAGGGTGGAGAACCTGATTGAAGAGTTCCGCCTGCAAAAGGTGCGTAAGAATAAAGGTATCCAACTGTCGGGTGGCGAGAGGAGGCGTACGGAGATTGCACGTGCCGTGGCCATCAATCCCAAGTTCATCCTGCTCGATGAGCCCTTTGCGGGTGTGGACCCCATTGCCGTGGAGGATATTCAGAGCATCGTGGCTACGCTGAAAGATAAAAACATCGGCGTAATCATCACCGACCACAACGTACACGAGACGCTCTCAATTACCGACCGCACCTACCTTCTCTTCGAGGGTAAGGTACTCAAAGCGGGTAGCGCACAAGACCTCGCCGAGGACGAAGAAGTAAGGCGTGTTTACCTCGGCCAGGACTTCAAATTGGATAGGTAGGAGAGGGAGAATTTTAGGAAAAACTTTTGTTTTTTCAATTTTCTTCGTATATTTGCGCGCTAATTTACGGCACTTATGAACACAAACAAGGATTACGTCATCCCGTTTAAGGGCTACAAGACGGGCGTTCACGAGTTGGAATTTCCAATTGATGACGCACTTTTGGAGTCGGTGGGCGACGAAGAAATGATTGGATCAGAGGCTGTTGCAAAGGTTACAATGACAAAGGGTGCAAGTTTGCTAACTTTGGATGTAACGGTCAGCGGCGAGGTTACGGTCGAGTGTGATAGGTGTCTGGACCCCCTCCGATTGCCGGTGGAAATTGAAGATACGCTGGTGGTCAAGTTCAGCGAGGACGAGGAGGGATTCGATGGCGAAGTGTTGTGGCTCAACCCCGCAGATGCCGAGCTCGATATGAGAGAGTGGCTCTATGAGACGGTGTTGTTGGCACTCCCCTACCAGAGGGTTCACGAGTCGATTGAGGAGTGTAACCCGGAGATGGTCGAGAGATTCAAAATCGTCAGCGAAGAGGAGTTCGACAGGTTGGCAGAGCCCAAGAGCACCATTGCCGAGGGCGACACGGCGGATAAGTTGGCAGAACTTAAACGCCGTTTGGAAGAGAAAAATTAAGATTATAAACATATAAAAAGTAAAACAGAGTTATGGCACATCCTAAACACAAGGTTTCGTCCACCAGAAGAGACAAACGTAGGACTCACTACGTAGCAGCAGTTCCCACCGTAGCAGTTTGCTCGAACTGCGGTTCGCCCGTTCAGTACCACCGTGTATGCCCCGAGTGCGGTTTCTACCGTGGTAAATTGGCTATCGAGAAAAAAGCCGAGTAAATTCTGAACGATGCGTAATCTGCGCATAGGCATAGATGCAATGGGTGGCGACTTCGCCCCCGACGCTGTTGTCAAGGGAGTGGTTGAGTCCATCGACCTGCTCCAAGCGACAACACAGGTGGTTTTGTTCGGTGACAAGGAGCGCATTGAGTCGCTCTTGAAAGCCGAGGGTTACGAGGGAGACCGCATTGAGATTGTCCCCACGACCGAGGTTATCACTATGGGCGACCACCCTGCAAAAGCGTTCCAGACCAAGCCCGATTCGAGTATCCGTAGGGGTTTTGAGTATTTGAAGGCCGGTAAGATTGACGGCTTTGCAAGTGCAGGCTCAACGGGTGCTATGATGGCGGGAGCAATGCTGACGGTAGGTGTTACCGAAGGCGTTATCCGCCCCGCAGTTTCGGCCGCAATCGCCAACGTGAGAGGTGGTTACACCCTACTGTTGGATGTGGGCCTGAATGTGGACTGCAAGCCCGAGGTGCTTGCTCAGTATGGTCTGATGGGTAGCATCTATGCAAAAGACCTTTGGGGACTCGAAAATCCCAAGGTCGGCCTTCTCAACATTGGCGAGGAGGAAAGCAAAGGCAATGCGGCAAGCAAGGCAGCCTACCAGATGTTGGCCGAGACGGAGGGCATCAACTTCGTGGGCAACATTGAGGGTAAGGACTACTTCACAGGCAAGGCAGATGTGATTGTTTGTGATGGTTTTATGGGCAATGTCTTGTTGAAGATGTCGGAGAGCCTGCGCTACATTGCCAAGGCGAGGAAGATTGAGGACGAGTTCCTCGATAACCTCAACTACGAGATTAAGGGTGGCACCCCTGCGCTGGGAGTGAATAGTGTGGTAATTGTCGGCCACGGCAGTTCAACGGTATTGGCACTACGCAATATGGTACACCAGACGGAGTTAAGCATCCAAGCCGGCTATGCGGAGGATATCCGCAAAGCTTTTGCTTCGAAAGCATAACAACATAGGGCCGCGAGGCCGATTGGTTCCATAGTTCAACGGATAGAACGACAGTTTCCTAAACTGTAAATCTGGGTTCGATTCCCGGTGGGACTACCAGAGCGACTTACCTGCAAAGGTAGGTCGCTTTTGTTATACCGTCGACCGACAACCGTCGACCGTCTACCGTCAACCGTCAACCGTCTGCATACCCCTCAGTCGCTTTGCGACAGCTCCCCTAACTTAGGGGAGCATTTTTCCCTTTCTACCTTTTCTGCCTTTTCTGCCCTTTTGACAGACCTCTCTGGCACTACGTGCCTTCTCCCCTAACTTAGGGGAGAATGACAGACGCCCCCGGCCTTCGGCCACCCCCGCTAATTTAGAGG
>JAGBGK010000030.1 GCA_017936005.1 Tidjanibacter sp. | reverse complement strand
CTCTCCATTGTAAAAAAATTAAAATGTATTGTTAGAGCCTGACTACTTCTTTTTTCCGTTAAAAGGAATTGAATTGAACTTGCGAAGTCTTAAAGACTTCGTGCTTTCTGCATTCTTTTTCTCTCTTAAAAACCAATAAGTCAAAGAACCTTTTTTGGTACCTCACCTTTCGGCGAGGCGCTAAAAAAATCGCCGCTATTTCAGAGGCGAACGTGGGTGCAAAGATAGAACCTATTTTTGTAACCACCAAATTTTTCTAGAACTTTTTTTTGCTTTTCTTATTTCCCCTCGACTTTCGCCGTGGTTATTTCTGAATTGCGGATGCAAAGGTAGCCACTTTTTTCAAACCTGCAAGCGTTTCCCTCAAAAAAAATGCAAAAATTTTAGATATTTTTTACAAGTTATTGTAAATCATATATTTACCTTTTGTTAAATTATTGTTAACAAGGGACAGCAGGAGCAGAAAGTGTAGCAAGGGCAGAAAGAGCAGAGGATGAGGCTTATTATATATAATATATAGGTATGGGAGTTAGATGCGGTAGAGATGTTCATTTTAGAATATTTTGTATATCTTTGTCCTGCCACAGCAAACACAAACTTAATCGAATATGATTGGAAAACTTCTACTCGTAGTATTCTACTTATTGGCTCCCGCAGCTGTTTTGTGGGGTTGCCGCAAGGTTAAAGTGTTGAACAAAGTGGGTCCTGTTCTCACGCTCTACATCTTGGGTGTGATCATTGCAAACCTACACATCGTACCTGCCGAATATGGCGGCATCCAAAAACTCTTGCAGGATGTGATGATTCCTCTTGCAATACCGATGATGTTGTTCGGCTGCAACTTCAAGAACTTTAAGGCCGGCGTTACGGTTAGGGCATTCATTGTCGGCGTTCTATCCGTAGCCATCACCGTAGTCTTGGGCTTCCTCCTGCTCAAAGAGCACCTCGGCGTGAGTGGTCCAACCATTGGCGCTACACTTTCCGGTCAATATTCCGGCGGAGCAGGTAACTTTGCCGCCGTGAATATGATGCTCGGCGAGAGGGGCCTTTCGGAGGAGATGTTTGCTTTGGTTGCCACCTGCAACCTTGTGGTGTCGTTCTTCTACCTTATGTTCCTGATGGGTGGTGGTGTGTCGCTTGCCCGCCGCATTGTACACGGCAAGGACTACAAAGCTCACAACGACATCATCAACACCGAGGAGTTCGTAAACGACAACCCATACAAGGATTTTGGAAAGAAGAAAAGTATCATCCAACTGTTGAAGGTCTTTGTTGCTGCGGCTGCTGTGGCCGGAGTATCGTTGGTTGTTAGCGGCTTCTTCAAGGAGGGCAAACCTCTGTTTGACATCTTGGGTGGCGACTTCTCAATGGTAGCTCTCATTCTCACCCTCACAACCATCAGCCTTTTGCTTACGGCATTCAAGGGTGTACGCTCGTGGGATAAGAGTTTCGATGCGGGTATGTACCTCATCTACATATTCTGCCTTGCGATGGCAATGCTTGCAGACCTTTCGCAACTCGATTGGAAGCTGGGCTTGTGGGTATTGGTATATCAGGCCATCATCGTTTTTGGCTCGCTTGCACTTGGAGTGTTGCTAGCCAAACCCTGCAAGGTGGATGCCGACAGTGCGGTCATCACCTCCGACACGCTGGTCAACTCACCCATCTGCGTACCTATGATTGCGGCCACGATGAAGAATAAGAGTGCCATTATGGTTGGTATCACCAACGGCCTTGCGGGCTATGCTGTAGGTAACTACCTCGGCTACCTAATTTTCACTCTGCTGAACACATTGTAAAAACGATCTACACACACCACAAGCGGTGCCACCACCTCGGTTGGCACCGCTTTTTGTTGCATTTTGAAGAAAAAGTCGTATCTTTGGGCTGCCACAAATAATGAACATAGACCCGACGAGGCCATCCGCACACATAGCTAATGACATCACAAGGGTCACAAAATGAATAAATTATGTTGGGTAAAATTCTTCTTATTCTCTTCTACCTGCTCTCGCCTGCTGCTGTTTTGTGGGCGTGCAATAAGTCGAAGATTTTGGGTAAGATAGGGCCTGTTCTGGTGCTCTATTTTTTGGGTTTCATCATCGCAAACCTCAACCTCATTCCTGCGGACTACTTCCCGTTGCAAGACACCCTCTCGACCATCGCCATTCCGCTGGCTCTGCCGATGATGCTGTATAGTTGCGACTTCAAGAAGTTCTCCATAAAAACATCGTTGAAAATCACAATACTCGGAGTGGTGTCGGTGGTAACAATGGTGCTGGTTGGTTTCTTGCTCCTACACAATTATTTAGGGGGGGATTCCGAAGCAGCTGTGATTGGTGGTGCCATTGCGGGCAAGTGCACGGGTGGTACGCCCAACCTGGCGGCATTGAAGGTGATGCTCGAAATGGACAACAACACCTTCATCATCCTCAACTCCTTCGATATGATTATCTGCTTTGTCTATCTGGTATTCCTGATGAGTGTGGGTATCAAGTGGGCACGCAAAGTGTTGGGACGAGGCATTTATACTACCGACCAAGAGGTAAACGTGGACGAATATACCGAGAAGAACCCCTACAAAGATTTCGGCAAGAAGAAAAATCTAATCCAACTCCTCAAAGTGTTGTTGCTTACGCTGGTGATTGTAGCTGCCGCATTTGGTGTTGCAACCCTTGCCAAGAGGTACGACGAGAACATCTTTACTGTTGTGATGATTCTCACCCTCACAACCCTCGCACTCATCTTCTCGCTCTGGAAGGAGGTCAAGACGTGGGATAAGAGTTACGATGCGGGTATGTATATCATCTACATCTTCTCCATTGTGGTCGCTTCGATGGCCAACCTACGAGCCATTGAGTTTGAGGGCACATTGGCTATTGTTGCCTATCAGGTGATTGCCATCTTCGGCTCGCTCTTCCTCACCATCCTGTTGGCAAAAATCTTCAAAGTGGACGGCGACACCACCATTATCACCTCCAACACCCTCATCAACTCGCCCATATTCGTACCCATGATTGCTGCTTCGATGAAGAACAAAGACATTATGATTGTGGGCGTAACCATCGGTTTGGTGGGTTATGCGTTGGGAAACTACTTGGGATTTATCATCTACAAAGTACTTTTGCTTCTGTAAACCGAAAAACAAACACACATATAAACGGAGAAACAAACCTATGAAAAAACAGATTATTCTTTCGTTGGCCTGCGTAATGATTGCCCTCGGAGCAAGCGCACAGGCAAAAGAGGAGGCTAAAACGGGTTGGAACCTCGGCCCCCTGCCCGCCGTGAGCTACAATAGCGACCTCGGCTTTCAGTATGGCGCACTGTGCGACTTCTTCTACTTTGGCGACGGTAGCACCTACCCCACCTACCTCCACAAATTCAACGTAGAGCTCTCGCGCTACACCAAGGGCGAGACCATCGCACACCTCTTCTACGACTCGAAGTACCTCATCCCCGGCCTGCGACTCACGGCAGCCGTGAGCTATCTCGACTCGGCAATGTCGCCTTTCTACGGCTTCAACGGCTATGCTTCGCCTTTGGACTACGACCTCACCAGCGGCAGTTCGTTCTACTATATGGACCGCACAATGCTGCGTGGTATTGCCGATGTGCAGGGTAACATCTCCGACCGCTTGACTTGGATGGCCGGCCTCACATTCTGGAACGTAACCACAGGCAATGTGGAGCTCGACAAATACAAAAACGAGGTTTCTCTCTATAAGTTGTACACAGAAAGCGGCCTTATCAGCGACAACGAAGTTGCAGGCACCCACCTCGAACTCAAAGCGGGCCTTGTCTATGACACCCGTGATATGGAGGCTGCACCCACCAAGGGCTACTGCGCCGAGATTGTGGGTAGCTTCTCGCCCGCCCTCTTTGGCGATGCCGAGGCCTATGGCCGCATTATGGCCACTTGGCGACAGTTCTTCCCCGTAGTAGGTGACAAGGTGGTGTTGGGCTATCGTGTGAATTGGCAGCAGACCTTTGGCAATGCTCCCTTCTACTTGCAGCAGACCACCACTCCCCTCTACCTTCGCCAGATTAAAAACGAGGGCCTCGGTGGTAAGAACTCGGTGCGTGGCGTATTCCAGAACCGTATCTTGGCCGACGGCTACGCTTGGGCCAACTTTGAGGCAAGGGTGAAACTCGCCAACTTCCGCCTCTTCAAGCAGAATTGGTATGTTGCCACCAACCCCTTTGTGGATATGGGTATCATCACCAAGTCGAGGGCCTTCGACAAGCAGGCAAGCGATTTGAGTTCACTCATCACCTCCTTTGTTCCCGGTGCCAACCCCATTTATAGTGGCGAGGATGCAGGTGGTATCCACACCAGCGTTGGTGCGGGTCTGAAACTTGTGATGAACCACAACTTCATCATCTCGGTTGAGTATGGTATGCCACTCGATAAGAGGGATGGTAAGGGTGGCCTGAACATCGGCACCAACTACATTTTCTAAACCGACACGACACACAACCCCAAAGCCTCCTCAATTCGAGGGGGCTTTTGTTTTGGGTAGCAAGGGAGGAGAATTGAGAGTTAGGGCACTCCTTGATATTCTTGGGTATTAAAGATACCCGAGGGCAGAAAGTGCAGAAAGGGAATTGAAAATTGACAAAAGAGCAGAAAAGGCAGAAAGTGCAGAAAGGGAAAATATTTACTAATTACTCTTTACCAATTACTAATTGGGAAAAAGTCGTTAGACGATAGACGTTAGACTAAAAAAAACGCAAAGTGCGCGGCCTAAGGCCGTTTTGTGTAGATGGTAGGTAACGACTCTTTCAAACGTCAGCAAGCCCCACAACCTAAAAAAACGCAAAGTGCGAGGTGAATTTTGTGCCAAAAGAAGGAGCGACTCCGCAGCCTACCAACGTAGGTGAGGAACTCGCTCTCTGAATTTTGGTGCAAAATTCACCCGCAATCTGCGTTTTTTATGCTTCGACGTAAGTAACCCAACCGTGAGTATCCTCCGTGCGACCATACTGAATGTCCTGCAAAAGAGTGTAGAGCTTCACACACCAAGGACCAGCCTCGGTGCCATACTCCACATACTCCTCCGTCTTGGGGTCAAAGATGCGACCAATGGGCGAGATAACCGCAGCCGTACCACAAGCACCAACCTCCTCAAAGGTGGGCAACTCCTCAACGGGAACTTTACGATTCTCTACCTTCAAACCCAAATCTTCGGCCAGGGTACGCAACGACATATTGGTAATCGAAGGCAACACCGAGGTTGAGTCGGGAGTGATGTAGGAACCATCCTTAATGCCAAAGAAGTTGGCAGCACCAAACTCATCAATATACTTCTTCTCGCTAGGGTCCAAATAGAGGCAGTTGGAAAAACCTGCAGCGTGAGCCCTCGAACCGGAGCCAATCGATGCTGCATAGTTACCACCAACCTTGGTGTGACCCGTACCACGAGGTGCAGCCCTATCGTAGGTACGCTCCAAAGTGACGGTAATCGGTTTGAAACCCTCCTTGAAGTATGGGCCCACGGGGGTGACAAAGACAATGAATGTGTACTCGGTGGACTCCTTAACACCCACCTGCGCACCCGTACCAATCAGCAGCGGACGCAAGTAGAGCGAAGCACCCGTACCATAGGGAGGAATATACTCCGCATTGGCTTGGATGGCCTTCACACACATCTCCTCAAAGAGTTCGATGCTGGGCACCTGCATCCTCAAATACTCACCCGAACGCTGCATACGCTTTGCGTTCTCCTCCAAACGGAAAATACGCACCTTGCCATCCACGCCTCGGAATGCTTTGAGGCCCTCGAAGACCTCCTGGCCATAGTGCAGACAGGTGGCAGCCATATGGATGGGGAGGTACTCGCTATCGCTCACCTCAATCTCGCCCCACGCGCCATCTTTCCACACACAGCGGACATTGTAGTCGGTTTTAACATAGCTAAAACCAAGCTCCTGCCATTTAATCTCTTTCATTTCGTAGTTTTTTTGTATAGTTTTAGGTTTGTTCTTTTCCAAAAGCACTGTCGGTAGCTGCTATCCCACCTGCGAGCCGTTGGGCACCTTATCGGTGGGGGCCAACAGAGTGAGGCGACCTGTGGCATCGGCCGACATAAGAATCATACCCTGCGAGGTGATACCTTTCAGCTCCCTCGGCAACAGGTTCACAAGCACCAAAATCTGCCTGCCAACCAACTCCTCAGGAGTGTAATACTCGGCTATGCCCGACACAATGGTACGAGTGTCAATGCCGGTATCTACCGTGAGTTTAAGGAGTTTTTTGGTCTTTGCAACCTTCTCGGCAGCCACCACGGTCGACACCCTGATATCCATCTTGCCAAAGTCGTCAAACGTAACACTCTCCTTCTGCTCGGGGACCTCGGCATTAGCCGCAAGATTAGCAGCCTTTGCATCTTCGAGTTTCTTCACCTGACGCTCAATCACATCGTCCTCAATCTTCTCGAACAGCAACTCGGCCTTACCGATGGTGTGGCCTGCGGGTACAAGGTCGCTGCGACCAATCATATCCCACTTCAACTTGCCCACAGCCAACATCGAGGTAATCTTCTCAGCACTAAAAGGCATAAAGGGCTCGATGGCAACCGCTGTGTTGGCCACAATTTGGAGAGCCACATTGAGGATGGTCTTAACCCTCTCTGGGTCGGTCTTAACCACCTTCCAAGGCTCGGTGTCGGCAAGGTATTTATTACCCAAACGGGCAATGTTCATTGCCTCCTTCAAAGCCTCACGGAAACGGTAGGTTTCGATATTATCCTCCAAAGCTACCTTCATCTTGGGCAGCTCGGCAAGGATTTCTTTGTCGTAGTCGGTAAGTTCGCTGGCTTCGGGTACAACACCATTATAATATTTGTGAGTAAGCACCAATGCACGGTTTACAAAGTTACCCAACACAGCCACAAGTTCGTTGTTGTTGCGAGCTTGATAGTCCTTCCAAGTGAAATCGTTATCCTTGGTCTCGGGAGCATTGGCACACAGCACATACCTGAGCACATCCTGCTTACCAGGCATCTCTTCGAGGTACTCATTGAGCCACACAGCCCAATTCTTCGAAGTGGAAATCTTGTCGCCTTCAAGATTCAGGAACTCGTTGGCAGGCACATTCTCGGGCAGGATGTAGTCGCCGTGGGCCATCAGCATTGTGGGGAACACGATGCAGTGGAACACGATGTTGTCCTTACCGATGAAGTGTACCATCTTCGTATCCTCGCTCTTCCAATACTTCTCCCAATCGGGTGTGAGGTCTTTGGTTGCAGAGATGTAACCAATGGGAGCATCAAACCAAACGTAGAGCACCTTACCATCGGCACCCTCCACGGGTACGGGAATACCCCAATTCAAATCGCGGCTCACCGCCCTGGGTTGGAGGCCCATATCGAGCCACGACTTACATTGGCCATAGACGTTGGTCTTCCACTCCTTGTGTCCCTCCAAAATCCACTCCCTGAGTTTGCCCTCATACTTATCCAATGGCAGGTACCAGTGGGTGGTCTCTTTCATCACCGGAGCCGAGCCCGAAATCATACTCTTGGGGTTGATGAGGTCTGTGGGGTTGAGCGTCGAGCCACACTTCTCACACTGGTCGCCATAGGCACCCTCACTCTGGCAGTGGGGACAGGTACCCGTGATGTAGCGGTCGGCAAGGAATGTTTTTGCCTCCTCATCGTAGTACTGCTGCGAAGTTGCCTCCGAGAAAACACCCTTTTCGTAGAGGGTGCGGAAGAACTCTGAGGCTGTTTCGCGGTGAGTGGGCGAGGTGGTACGTGAGTAGATATCAAACGATATACCGAGGCCCTCGAAGGAGCGTTTGATGATGTCGTTATACTTATCCACCACGTCTTGGGGTGTCACACCCTCCTTGCGGGCCTTGATGGTGATGGGCACACCGTGCTCATCACTACCACACACCCATACCACATCCTTACCACGCAAACGCAGATAGCGAACATAGATGTCCGAAGGCACATACACGCCCGCCAAGTGGCCGATGTGTACGGGGCCATTGGCATAGGGCAGTGCCGATGTTACCAAATATCTTTTGAAATCTTTCTTCATTTTTTATGTCGGTTTTATTCAATTTGCTAATAGTTTGACCAATAAATGCTGAATGCTAACCACTAAACAAGACTTTCGCTATTGTCGTGTTTTACGGGTTTTATTTCTGCCGGCTTTTTAGGCATCTTATACTTATCAAAACCCTCTCCATACACGCCCATTACGTTGGCAACCGAAATGAATGCCTTGGGGTCCACGCTCTTGATACTGCGCATCATCATACCCATCTCGCTCCTACGGCAGATGAGCATCACCACCTTCACCGGCTGCTTGGAATACCAACCTGTACCGTCGAGGATGGTTGCTCCACGGCCGAGTTGCATAGTAATCATATCGGCAATCTTGGCGTAGTCCTTCGAGAAGACAAAGAGCTGCAACGACTGCTTGTTTCCCGACAGCACAAGGTCGCTGGTGTAGCCAAACACAGCCGTAACAATGAAACCATAGATTGTGGTTGCCCAATCGTGGAAGATAAAATAGGATGCTCCGATGATGAAGATATCAACCACAACAACCACTTGGCTATAACTAACATTGTAGAACTTGCAGACAATCATTGCAATAAGGTCGCTACCACCCGTACTGCCGCCTACCAACAAGCAGGTTGCGATACCAATACCCGACAGCGCACCTCCCAAAATGGACGACAACAAGCGGTCGTCTGCCAAACCAAGCACGTTGGCTTCGGGAGGCAATAACTCTTGGAAAATGGTCATCATTATGGATGTTACCACAATGGCGTAGATGGTCTTAATGCCAAACTTGGCTCCCAGCAACACCACGCATATTCCGAGAAATATAGCGTTAAAGATAATAAATGTAACACCAATCGGGATACCTCCGTTTGCACCACCGGTCATATAGTAAACCAGCAGCGAAAAACCCGTGGCACCACCACCCACACCATCGGCAGGCATAATAACACCCGTCCAAGAGAAGGCATAGAGAGCCACACCGAGAGTGATGATTACGAAGTCGCGGATGAGTTTACCGACCTCGCCTAATTTTGGTTTTGCAGTTGTCATTATTTTATTCGTGTAATTCGTCCACGAAGATACGCATTTTTCTCCCGATTTTTTCATATTTTTGTCTAAATTATTCAATCAATTAATCACTCGTCGTGGAAAATCTCTATGCCGACATAATCGTTCCCCTTGCTTTGGGGCCTCTAACCTTTGCCATTCCCGCCGAAAGGAGCGAAGAATTTGAGGTCGGATGGGGTGTGGAGGTACCCGTCGGAACCAAAATCTACACCGGTATCATCAAGCGCATACACACCACAAGACCTCCCTACAAGAAGATTCGCGAGGTGATGGGGGTGGTGCGTAGCGAGCCCCTTGCTTCGGTGGAGCAACTCGCTCTGTGGGAGTGGATTGCATCATATTATATGTGCACCGAGGGCGAGGTTATGAGGGCTGCAATACCATCGCTTTTGAAGCCCTCGGCGGGTACAGACGACGACTTTGCAGAGCGAGTATTCTCGCTCGGACAGGTGCAGTGGCTATCCATTGCTCCCGACCTGCGGGACGAGCACAAACTATCCACAGCACTCGATGCTCTTCTCCCCCGCCGCAAGGCACGTTATGCCGCGATGGTAGAGTTTTTAGAGGTTGTGGACGATGGAGGGTTGGACACCGAGATTCCACGTAAAGCTCTTTCGGCAGCCACTCCCATCATAAACCACCTCATCGAGGATGGATTGCTGGTTTCCACCCTCCGTGAGCGCACACCGCAATACTATTTGGCATCGCTGAGCCGACAGCGTACCCTTTCCGAGGCACAGCAGCAGGCACTAGACAAGCTCCACTCCGAACTCGACCGCCGAAACACCACACTTCTACACGGCATTACGGGTAGTGGCAAGACAGAGTTGTACATATCTCTTGCTGCCGAGATGTTGGCCAAAGGCCGCTCTGTGCTATACCTTGTACCCGAGCTTGCCCTATCCGAGCACCTTATCAGCCGACTTTCGGAAGCATTTGACGAGGGCCTTGTGGTCTATCATTCGCAACTCACACCCCGTGCCCGCACCGAGGCATACATCAAACTATCCCGCAGTGAGGGTGGGTATATTATTGTAGGCACTCGCTCGGCCATTCTCCTTCCCTTGACCAACCTCGGATTGATAATCGTAGACGAGGAGCACGACCGTAGCTACAAGCAGGAGGACACTGCCCCCCGTTTCTCGGCACGAGATACTGCTGTGTGGATTGCAGGCAACTTGGGTGCCAAAACCATACTCGGCAGTGCCACCCCCTCGCTCGAAAGTTTCCACAATGCCTATATGGGCAAATATGGCTATGTCACCTTGGGCGAGAGGTACGGAAGCGGTGAGTTGCCACAAGTACACATCTCCGACACCATACGCAGCGCCAAGCGAGGAGAGCGCAAGGGCCACATCAACAAGGAGTTGTATGACGACATAAATACCGCCCTATCCAAAGGCCGACAAGTTATGTTGTTCCAAAACAGGAGAGGCTTCGCCCCCTATATTGAGTGTCCCGACTGCGGTTGGAGCGCCCGTTGTCCACAGTGTGGCGTAACGCTCACCTACTACAAAGGCGACCGCCGACTGCGTTGCAATCTCTGCGGCTACACCACATCCTCACCTTCCAAGTGCCCCTCGTGCCGCATCTCCGAGCCACAACCACAAGGTTTTGGCACCGAGAAAATCGAAGAGTCGGTGGTGGAGATGTTTCCCACAGCAAGGGTTGCGAGGCTTGATGGCGACACCGCATCCTCTCGTGGACGTATGCGTTCCATCATAAATGGTTTCGAGAGTGGACAAACCGACATCCTCGTTGGCACAAATCTCATCACCAAAGGATTCGATTTCGAAGGTGTATCGGTGGTGGGTGTACTCAATGCCGACAATCTCCTCTCCCGCCCCGACTTCCGTGCCGACGAGCGCACATTCCAAACCCTCGTACAGATAACGGGCCGTGCAGGGCGTAAGGACAACTGCGGACGTACCGTGATTCAGACTTCGCAGCCCACCAACGCCACAATACGACAAGCAGCCGCAGGTGATTACTATGCAATGGCACGTAGTCAGATACGCGACCGAGAGACCTTTGGCTACCCACCCTTTGCACGACTTGTGGTGTTGTCGCTCAAACACACCTCCTATGAGTTCCTATCATTTGGTGCACGCCGTTTGGCCTCACGACTCAAAGAACTCATCGGCCCCGAAGCCGTAACCGACGCACATATCCCCTCGGTGGGGCGTACGGCCGAAATGTTCTTTATGGAGATTATGGTACGCATCGAGAAAGGTCGCTCACCCTCGGAGGTTAAAGCACTCATCCGTGAAGCTCTCGGAGAGTTTTCCCACGACAAGGTTACAAAACGCATCTCGGTGGCTGTAAATGTTGACCCACAGTAGGGAGAATGTATATCAAATGGGGGCATATCTACCATGAAAAACCCAATTGCCGACATAATTAGTCTGTTTGTTCCACCCCTTTGTCCGGTGTGTGGGGCAATCTTGTTGGAGGGCGAGAGTTGTGTGTGCACTCGATGCAAACTCACAGCACCCCTCACAGGCTATGCACACGACGTGGACAACTCGCTCTACCGCACATTTTGGGGCATCGTGCCCATCGAGCGAGCCTCGGCACTATTTTACTTTCCCTCTCACGAGAGTGGCTGGCGTAGGGCCATACACGATTTCAAGTACCGCGGACATTGGCGCGTAGCTCGCGACTTTGGCGAGTGGATGGGCCACGACTTGTTGGCAAGTGAGGTGTTCCTTGGGGTAGATGTGGTCGTTCCGATTCCACTACATCCGTTCAAGAAATTGCGTAGGGGCTACAACCAATCCGACTATATCGGAGAGGGTCTTACTCGTGTATTGGGTGTTCCGCTTTCGGTTGGTAATGTAGTGCGCACACGACACAACCCTAGCCAAGCGCTCACCCGAGGCTCGAAAAGATGGGATAATGTGAGGGATATCTTTGCCGTACGCCATCCGGAAAAACTTGCGGGCAAACACATATTGTTGGTGGATGATGTGTTTACCACGGGAGCAACCATCCAATCGTGCGCAATGGCCATCCTACGCTCTGTCCCCGATGTACGCATCAGTATTGCCACACTCGCCACTGCACATCGAGACTAAAAAGAGTAATTAGTAAAGAGTAATTAGTAAATACTCTTATTACTCTTATTCCCCTATCACTAGTAGTCGCCATAGATGACCCGATGCCATAGTTTGGCTATGGCTACTAGGGCCTATGGGAATTTGACGGTTGACGGTAAAAAACGCAAAGTGCGCGGCCACAGGCCATTTTGTGTAGATGATAGGTGGCAGTTCTTTCAAACGTCAGCAAGCCCACAACACAAAAAACGCAAAGTGCGCAGGCGTTGCCTGATTTGTGTAGATGGTAGGTAGCGACTCTTTCAAACGTCGGCAAGCCCCACACCCAAAAGAACGCAAAGTGCGCGGCCACAGGCCGTTTTGTGTAGATGATAGGTGGCAGTTCTTTCAAACGTCAGCAAGCCCCACAACACAAAAAACGCAAAGTGCAGTGCAGAATTGAAAATTGAAAATGGAAAATTGAAAAAGTTGCGAGTAAGCGAGAGCAGAGGGCGCTTGCTGGCATCCAAAGGCTCGAAGAGGTGCAGACCTAACATCTACACAAAACAGGCAACGCCTGTGCCGAGCGGGAGCAACTAAAAGCCACCAAAGGTGGGTTAATTGAGGTGTGCCTACGGCACGAGTATTAAAAAAGATACCCGTAAATGAGGAACGACGTGAAAGGCCCTTTTTAAAAGACATTAGACGTTAGACGTTGGACGTTAGACCGTAAAAAAACGCAAAGTGAGGAGGGGATTTTGTGCCAAAAGAAGGAGCGAGTCCGCAGCCTACCAACGTAGGTGAGGAACTCGCTCTCTGAATTTTGGTGCAAAATGCACCCGCAATCTGCGTTTTTTTTAGAAGAATTTCACACGGTTGTCTACAATCTCCGAACCCTCAACCAAAGCCTGGTCAATACGCTCGTTGATGTAGAAGAGCGACGAAGAGTCAAGACGAACTTTCTCGCTCTCAACAGTTGCGTTGTCGGCAGTGGTGCGACCCTCAACGGTGAAGAGGTATACACCATAGTTACCCTCAACGGGACCTGCAACTACACCCTCCTCGGCTGCTGCAATAGCACCCACGAGAGCCATATCGGGACCAACACCGGAGATGTTGTTAGCGTTGCCATAAACCTCCTCGGCAGAGATAACCTCTACACCAAGTTTCTCGGCAACCTCGTCGATAGTAGCGATGCCTGCAACCTGCTCAGCAACCCAAGCAGCCTTCTCCTCGTTACGCAACTCCTGTGCGATACGAGCAGCAACATCCTTCACGGGCATATAACCCTCCTCGCGGATGGTCTTAACGGTTGCAACTACAAAGTCGCCATCAATCTCCATAGCACCCGACACTTTGCCAGCCTTGTTGTTGTAGGCCCAGCGAATGAGCTCACGAGCCTCGTTCAGACCGTTAACGTTGCGGTCGGTGTTACCGATGCGTGCGGTACGCTTCGACAAACCGAGCTCGCTAACGGCACCGGCGAAGTCGCTCTTAGCGGCAGCAGCGATGAAGGCGTTAGCCTCGTTCATTGCAGCCTGAATGGTAGCGTCACCTGCAACAACATCGTAGGTTACAGTTGCAATCTGTGCTTTGCGTACGGGTTTCGACTTCCAAGTAGCCTGTGCTACGTGGATACCGAACTGACTCTCAATGGTAACAATCTGTTTTACTTTTGCATCGATGAGTGCATCGCTAAACTCGGGCACCATCTGCTCGGGAGCGAACCTACCGAGTTTACCACCATCAACAGCAGAAGCCTGGTCGAGCGAGTATTTCTCTGCCAACTCAGCGAACGAAGCACCACCACGGAGTGCTTTTGCTACGCTGTCGGCCAACTCCTTCTGGTCGAAGGAGAAGAGGATGTGGCGAGCTTCGAGCGAGTCGGGCATATTGCGTACGTCTGCAACGCGCGACATAGTGTAGGTTGTACCATTGAGCTTGGGAGCGATAAATTTCTCCTTACCAAAAGCCAACTCTTTGTAGGCTGCGGGGATGTTCTCACGCGAGTAGTAGCGGCTGTCGGGCCTCTCATAGGAGTTAGCCACAGCAAACTGCATTACATTCTCGGCTGCCTTGAACTCCTCTGCCAAAGCCTCAACTGCCTCTTTTGCCTCTGCATAGTCGGCCTCCGAAGGCTCAACATTGAAGACAACGTAATCAACCTCACGCGAGGTGCTCTGACGATAGAGCTCTTTGTGCTCCTCGTAGTATTTCTTGATTGCAGCGTCCTTAACGGGAGCAACCAACGAGTCTGCGATGGTGTAGTAGGGCTTAACAACGATTTTCACGTTAGCAGCGGTGTTGGCTGCCTTTACCGAACCTTTAACCTCTGCATCGTTTGCAACAAAACCTGCACCCACCAGAGTGGTGTAGTTCTGTACCAAGCGCTGCTCTGCAACACGCCTCTTGATATAATTCCAGATGTTGTAAGCTGCCTCGTTGCTCTCAACCTGCGAGAGGAAGCCTTTGAGTACCTCGGGGCTGTAAACGCCGGTTGCAGGGTCTGCAAAGAACGAGCGGATCACGGGAGAAACATAAGCACCCTGAATCATATCCACCATCTCGGCATCCGAAATGGTCAAACCCATCTTCTCGAACGAAGGCTTGTAGGAGTTGTTCATCAACAGGTCATTCCAAGCCTCGTTATAAATCATATCATACTGCTGTGCATCGAATGCGGTGGTACCCCAGAGCTGCGAGTAGATATTTTTCACGTTCTCGGTCTGGTTTGCATAAACCTGATACTCGATGTTGTTACCAGCGATTTTACCCACGCGGTTTGCCCTCGAAGTAAAGATGCTGCCATTGCTAAAAAGGTCGCCCAGCAGGAAGGCGATCAAACCAAGTGCGATTACGACAGTTACAATCACACCGCCTTTGGTCCTCAAATCATTAAGTGTTGCCATTGTTGAGTTAAGTTTTTTATTAATTTATATTTTGTTTCTTTTGTCGTCGTTTTCTAAAATTCACAAATTGGCCTCAAATATAGTGATTTTCCTCAAAAACTCATCACAAAATCCTAACTTTTGCCAATTCTACCCTCGAAGATGTCGATTTAAGTATTTTTATTTCCTTTCCTTCGCTCTCAATGATGGTTCCAACGGTGGGGATGGAGCCATATTTTGCAATAATATAACCTGCCAGTGTGTCATACTCGTCGCTCTCTTTCAGGCCGAGGTCATAGCGTTCATTAAGGTAGGCTACCTCCAAGCGACACGAGAGCACCCATTGGTTATCTTTGAGCACCTTCTCGACCAACTCAGGAGTGTCGTGTTCGTCCTCAATCTCGCCAACAATCTCCTCTAATACATCCTCCAAAGAGATCACTCCTGCGGTGCCGCCAAACTCGTCAATCACCACCGCCACACTCTGTTTGGTACGTATCATCTCGCCCATCAGTCTCTCTGTCTCCATAGCTTCGGGCACATACCTCACAGGCATCAATATCTCCTTTATACTCTGTGGTTTACGAAACAAGCTCTTGGTCGTAACGTAGCCCACGATGTTGTCAATACTCTCCTCCCACACAAACAATCGAGAGAAGTTGGTGTCAATAAATCTGCGTGTAAGTTCCTCTATCGAAGTATCCAACTCAACAGCCTCTACATCAACCCTCGGCACCATACAATCTCTCACCCTCAGGTCGGAAAAATCAAGTGCGTTCTGGAAAATTTTAATATCGTTGGGCTGCATCTTCTCGCTATTCTCAACACTCTCATCCACAAGGTTTTCGAGGTCAATCCTACCGAAGTTTTTAATACTATGTTCCTCCTTGACTTTTAGTCCGAAAAGGCGCAGCAGTGCAAAAGCAATGGCTGTGGTAAGTTTCGAGAGAGGGAATAGAACGAGGTATATCAGATAGACAGGCAGCACCAGCGCTCTAAAGAAGGCGTTGGGCCTCATTTTGAAGATACTCTTGGGGGTAAACTCTCCGAAGAAGATAATCACAAGTGTCGATATGATGGTTTCAATAACCACCGAATCCTCCGCCATCGGCACACCCATTTTGGCTGCCAGCAAGTGGATGAGTTTGGTCATATACATCGAGTAGATTACCAACACAATGTTATTACCCACCAACATTGTGGTAATATACTCGCCGGGCTTTGACACAAAGAGTTCGATAATGCGTCCCACAAACCCTCCTCGCTTACGGTCAATCTCCATACGAAGACGGTTTGCGCTGGTGAAGGCAATCTCCATACCCGAAAAAAAGGCGGAGAGTATCACCGACACTATCGTTACTACTATGACACTCAACAAACTACTCATCGCACACTACTCTCTGCTCGTTGCCTCTCTCGTTGCTTCTCTCGTTACCGCCCCTCTCGTTATCTCCCTATTTGCCTCAAGATCGGAGGTGCTGTTTGAGAGCTCCAATCCACTCTCCTTGGGAGCCACTCCTCCTTTCAATTCTCTACGTGGTCTGCGTGGTTTCATATCCGACCTATCACCGCTTGGAGAAAGGCCTTTTTTATCTTTGGGCAACACCTTAAAATCCTTTTTGACCGTTGGACTCTCGGGTTGCTTTTCGGCACTTTGGGGTTTCGCTTTCACCTCATTCCCATCAACAGACTCGGCACCACTCTCGACAGAAGAGGCTTTCTTTTCCTCCTCACCCTTTGTGTTCTTCTGTTCTTCCGAGCCTTCACCCTCTTCGCTCTCCGACACATCTACCCACATACGTCCCTCGCTCTCGCGGAAGACCCAATCCTTAAACTCGCTATCCGACTCAAATCCCTCGCCCACAAAGACATCCAATCCATCCACAACCTTACAGTCTACGTTGCTATACACCTTGTCGGTCTTTTCGTCCCAAAAGAGTTGCTGGGTGTAGAGTTTGCGACCATCCTCGCCCGTGCCCTCCACGTTTCCTCGCGCCTCCCAGAGTTCCCTGTGTTCATAGTAGATGGCATAGTCGGCAATCAGGTTGGAGGCCTCATTGCCAAGCGAGTCGAAGGTGATGATATTGATACCTTTGCGGAACTCCATATAGGGTTCTCGGGCGAGTTCATACCTCTCCATCAGAGGTGTGGAGAATCGGTAGTCCTTCTTTCCATTCTTGGTATAAATCATCGTGAGCGTGTCGCTCTGCTGCGTGATGAGTTTTTCGAGGTCAATCTCGGCGGGTTTCTTCTTGCCGGAGCACGAAAACAGCAGGGTAGCACCTCCCAAAAGAGATGCTACCACTACTATTCTATATAGATGTCGGAGCGACACTATCGGCCCTATTTGTATTTAACAGTGGTGGCACCGGCAACCCAACCACACTTAACGGTGTAGGCTGCACCCTGCTCGGTCAAACCACGGAAGAAGCAATCCGACTGGGCGGGGAAGTACTCCTTGTAGGTGCTCATCAAAGTAGAAGCCATAGCCTGCTGATCTGCATTACCCTCGAAGAGGTTGCGAGCCTTAACAGCCAAGTCGTATGCCAACCAGAATACGGTCTGTTTCTCAAAGTCGGCGCAAGCGCTCGAACCGGTAACGTAAGCCTGTGCAAGGCAGATGTAGGCCGAACCATTGTCGGGATTGAACTCAAGAGCCATCTTGGCATAGTCGGCAGCCTCACGAGCCTTCTCAGCAGCAAGCTGGGTACCCGAAATCTGTACACAGAGGTTCGACTTCACAATGGGATCGCTCTCGCTCTCCATTGCAACAACAAGGAAGTGGAGTGCTTTCTCAAAGTTTTTCTTACCCTCATACACTTTGCTCAACAACTGTGCAGTTGCCGAAGTGGGTGCCTGCTCATAGTACTTCTCGCCCACTTTGAGGAAGAAATCGCTCTGACACTCGTTGCGAGCCATCAACTTGAATGCCTTCTCAACCTGTGCTGCATCCTCCCAATTGTTCTCCAAGCGAGCAGAGAAAATCTGTTCGAGGTTGTTGCAATCGGCAGCACCCGACTTGATAAGCAGAGCGTCGAACGAAGTCTTGGCCTCTTCGTCGGTAACCTGATCCATCTTCTCGGCCATAAACTCATACTCACTCATAAAGTAGTCGGTCTCCACATTCATTGCCTCATACTCCTCTACCAACACGGTGAAGTACTGGTTGATGAAGGTTGCGTCAATCTCGGGGTCAATCTCAATACCCTCACGGAAGAGTTTCAACATACCCTGTTTATCCTCTGCGCGGTATTTGTAGTAGTCCTTAGCTTTGTTCTTCAAGATGTAAACCTTACCGTATTTTGCATCGTCAGCGAAAGCTTTCAGACGATAGTCGTAGAGGTTCATCAACGAATCGATGTTGGCACCCTTCTCTGCGAGCGATTTGCTGCGAGCGATTTTGTTACGATAGATGTTCTGGCCATTCGAGTAGACAGTAACACGAGCCTTGGGGCAGTTTTCAATCAGGGTGTACATATACTCCAAAGCCTTGTCGTAATCTTTGTTGTTGTAGGCATCCTGGAAGAAGTTGAAAATCTTCACATTCTCCTCCCTCTGGGCAGCAGTTGCGTTCTCACCCCACTCGGGACCAAAGGTGGTTGCGGGAGCCTGTGCGGGCTGTGCTGCACCACTTTTCTCTGCGGCAGCCTTCTGCGCAGCGATGATTTTAGCAATCTTCTCCTCCTCTTTCAGACGAGCTTTCTCGGCTTTCTCGGCAGCCTTACGAGCCTTCTCGGCCTCTTTTGCAGCCTTCTTCTCAGCTTTCTCACGAGCTTTTTTCTGTGCGGGAGTCTCCTCAACCTGGGTTTGCTCCTGAGTCTGGGCCATCAGTTTGGTGGTGCCCATAGTGCCTGCCAATACGAGCGACAGCACTACCATCGATTTGATTACAATCTTCTTCATCTTTGTTTGTTGTTTTTTATATTTGTGATTTTATTTTGTTCTCCTATCAAAATTGCCATCTCAACTCCTCAACCCTCCGGCGACCAAAAACACCCGTAATTAGAAGAGCCCTCAATTCTCAATTCCCTTAATCGTATTTCATTTTCACGAACCAATAGTCCTCGCCGAAGAGGCTGAAACCGATTGTGAATTTGAGGTAGTTCTCCCTCGACAGCCCTGCCTTGGTTGTTCCCCTCTGGCCGAGTTCCAAGCCGAGGTTTACGTTCGACAGACCGGTCATCCTCAACGGCACGCCCACACCAAAGGTTAGTGCCACATCATCCACCGGTTGGTCATTCAGTACAATGTAGTATTGGCTGTAACGCACACCCGCACGATAGGTCCACCTTTTCAGAGCGTGGCGCACATCGCCCGGGTTGGGAGTGTACTGACCACCAAGTCGCACGGTGTTGGTGTTGCGGAACGAGCGAGTGGCGGTAACATCCTGCTGGTTGCGCACCCCCCAATCGGCAAACTGGTAGTCGGCACCGATGCTGTATTTATCCTTGTGCAGATAGAAGCCAACGCCATAGACATTGGGCATCGAGAAGGGCGAGGTATAGACCTCATTAACTGCAAACACATCGGGGGCGAGAGTGGAGTTTTGCGACACCTGGTTGGTAACCTCGCCACCCAATTTACCGCCCATTTGGTAGGTTGCACCAATGGTCAGCACCGTATTCATCTTCACAATGGGCGTCCACTGCACACCGAACTTACCATAGAAACGGTTGATAACCTCCGACTTCAAGCCGTAGATTGAGCCATAACTTCCACTACCCGTAATAACCGTAGGTATTGCGCTGTAACTCCTCTCAATAAGTCCGTGGTAGTAGATAGCCTCGGCACCCAACGAGAGGCCCTTGGCAACCTCATAGCCCAAGCCGAGCTTAAACTGTGTAACGTCGCCCGAGCCGGAGTAGGCATAGAGCATCTGACCTATGTTGGCGTGCACCTCGGGATTCTGGTCGTAGTACTGTACCCTATAACCAACCGAGCTGTAAGGCGTAACGCTCAAACCAACACCCATACCCTTAATCAGCGGGAACGACATTGCGATATCCCTCACGTTGAAGGTGTTGAAACTTGTCTTTGCCTCGGTTGTGCGTGCATAAAGATTTTGTCCCTCCATATCGAAGTTGGAGAGGAACGAGTTACTTCTCACCGAACTATACGATGCGGGGTTTGTGGTGTTCACATAGAAGGGGCTACGGAAGCCGAGCGATGCACCACCCATTGCCCTGGTTACAGCAATGCCCTCTTCGTGAATATCACCGATACCGTAGAAGGTATAGGGCGAATAGGTGTTCAAGCTACTCGACTGTGCGCTGGCCGAGGTGTGCGACAACATGAGAGTTGCCACCATCATCAGGCCGAATATAATGTTTCTATTCTTCATCTCTTATCTATCCGAATTACCCTGCCGAAAGCAATCTTTCGTCAGATTCTGCAAATATCGTGTTTTTTGTGATTTTTTCAAAGAAAAAACCCCCTCAACAGCAAAAAAGTAAGTATTTTATACTTAATCGCCTTTTTTCTATTCGTTGGAGGAGTTCTTTTCGGCAGCAATAGCACCTGCTACCGTATCAATGACGGCGCACGCAGAGGCAAGGTCCTCCACGCCTCTAACGGTCAGATAGACCTTATTATTGTTTTGTTTGAGAACAAACTTGGCGGCATTGCGGCTCACATATCGCAAAATTGCGCCAAACGTATAACTCTTGTAATAGGGTGAATGTCCGTCACTTGGGAACCACAGGAGCATCAATCCGTTCTTCACCTTGGCCTTTTCAATACCTAGTTTCATGGCCTTCCAGCGCAGGCGCACCACATCAACCAAGGCACGAGCCTCCTTGGGCAGTCGTCCGAAGCGGTCTTCCAATTCTGCCACAAAGCGTTCCATCTCGGCCTCGTCAGTAATGTTGTCGAGCCTACGATAGAGGCGCAATTTCTCGTTAGGCTGGCTAACGTAGCTATTAGGTAACATCGCACTCACATCGGTTTCCACCTGACAATCCGACACATAGCATATATCCTCCTGTGGGGCTATGGATTGTTCTCCCTCCAATTCTTCGCCAACAACCTCCGAAAGTCCTTCGACGCCTTCGGCCCTCAACTCGGCAACGGCCTCGGAGAGTATCCTTTGGTAGGTCTCAAAGCCCATATCGGCAATGAAGCTGCTCTGCTCGGCACCCAACAAATTGCCCGCACCTCGAATGTCCAAGTCCTGCATTGCAATATTAAAGCCGGAGCCCAATTCGGAGAACTCCTCAATGGCCCTCAGCCTACGCCTTGCCTCGCTTGTAAGTAGTTCGTCGGGAGGCGAAAGCAGGTAACAAAAACTCTTCCTGTCGCTCCTACCGACCCTGCCTCGCAATTGGTGCAGGTCGCTCAGACCAAAGTTCTGTGCATTGTTGATGATGATGGTATTGGCATTGGGAATATCGATTCCGTTCTCTATGATTGTGGTTGCCACCAGCACATCATACTCGCCATAGATGAAGTCCATCACAATCTTCTCCAACGCCTGCGGCTGCATTTGTCCGTGTCCGATGGCCACCCTTGCCTCGGGGCGCAACTTCTTCACAATGGCGGCAATGCGCTCAATATCCTCCACCCTGTTGTGTACAAAATAGACCTGTCCACCACGTCCCAACTCAAAGTCCAACGCCTCGGATATAATCTCCTCATCGAAGGTGTGCGACTCGGTAACGATAGGCTGGCGGTTGGGCGGAGGGGTGGATATCACCGAGAGGTCCCTTGCTCCCATTAGGGAGAATTGCAACGTACGAGGAATGGGTGTTGCGGTCAGAGTGAGTGTGTCAACACTCACACTCATCTGACGCAATTTCTCTTTGGCCGACACACCAAACTTCTGTTCCTCGTCGATAATCAGCAGGCCCAAGTCCTTAAACTTCACATCCTTACCCAACAGTTTGTGGGTACCCACGATAATGTCGATACGGCCCGCCTCCAAGTCGGCCAATATCTGCTTAACCTCCTTTGTGGAGCGAGTGCGAGAGAGGTAATCAACCCTCACCGGCAGCCCTCTCATTCGCTCGGCGAAGGTGCGGTAGTGTTGCAACGAGAGGATTGTTGTGGGCACCAACACCGCCACCTGCTTACTATCGCAAGCGGCCTTGAATGCAGCCCTCACAGCCACCTCCGTCTTACCAAAGCCCACATCGCCACACACAAGCCTATCCATAGGCTCGCCCGACTCCATATCGGCCTTCACCAACTCCACAGCCTTCTGCTGGTCGGGTGTCTCCTCCCAACGGAACGAGCTCTCCAATTCGTGTTGCAGGTAGCCATCGGGCGAGAAGCGATAGCCACCACTCGCCTTCCTCTCGGCATAGAGTTTAATGAGCTCACGAGCGATGTCCTTAACGGCCTTTTTGGTGGCCTCCTTCATCTTCTGCCAAGCACCCGTGCCGAGTTTATACACCCTCGGCGGGGTGTCGCTCTCCTTACTCTTATAACGAGCGATGCGGTGGAGCGAGTGGACATTCACAAGCAACACATCGCCATCCTTATAGACCAACTTAACCGACTCCTGCTCTTTGCCATTCTCAACCGTATGCACCAGACCTCCAAAGCGACCCACGCCGTGGTCAATATGCACAACATAGTCGCCCACCTGTAATTGGTTCAGCTCGGCAATCGTCAGACTCTCCCTATTATCAATACCACCACGCAGTTGGTAGCGGTGGTAGCGGTCAAAGATTTGGTGGTCGGTGTATAGACTCACCCTTAGTTTACGGTCGGTAAAACCCTCGTGGAGAGTGGCTTTCAGAGGCTCAAAGCGAGCCTTGCGGTGGGTGGCGGCAAGCACATTTTCGAGCCTCTCAAACTGTGCGTGGTTTTCGGAGAGGATATAGGTTGTGTATCCCTGCGAAGCACGCCCTTCGATATCGTCTGCCAGCAGATCATATTGTTTGTTGAAAGCAGCCTGCGGTGCCGTTTGAAACCTAATCTGTATTCCGGCAGCTCGCTTACCCGAAGCTTTCGAGAGCACCATCGCCACACCATCCGTGTCGGCCAGAAAAGCCTTTGCCGAGGTTACCCTTGCAGCATCCTCCTCGGGACTTTCGCTATCGGCCAGCAGTCGGCGCCTGATGTCGTCCAAACGATTGAGCAAGTGGTCCAGGTCATTGACCCACCACACAGCACTCTCGCCCACATACTCCGCAATGGACTCCTTCTTCTCGCCCCCGAAGTTTTTTAGATTGGGTACCACCGACACACTCTCCACCCTCTCGGTAGAGAGTTGCGACGAGAGGTCGAAGCGTCGTACACTATCCACCTCATCGCCAAAAAAGTCCAAACGGAAGGGTTTGTTTTCCGAATATGAAAAGACATCGAACACACCGCCACGAATGGAGTATTGGCCCGGCTCGTGCACAAAGTCAACTCTCTCAAAACCAAGAGCCTCTACACTATCCCTTAGGTCGTTCATTGCCACCCTGTCGCCCTTTGCGATACGCAACACCGAGGAGTCGACCTCCCCTTGCGACACAACCTTTTCGGCCAGAGCCTCGGGGTAGGTACACACCATCAGCACCTCCCCTGCGGAGTGTGCCCTGATGGCTTCCAATGCCGATGTGCGTTGCACCTCACTCGACCTATCCTCCGCCCCATAGCGGATGGAACGCTTATAGCTCGACGGCAGAAACAACACCTTCACTCCCTCGCCTGCCAGCGCATAGAAGTCGCTACACAGGTAGGCCGCGGTGTCCCTATCGTCCTCCACAAAAAGGTGTACGCCACCCGCCCTCTGCGCCACGGCCATAGCATAGAGAGCAAAGGCCGAACCAGCCAGAGAGCTAACCTCTGCCACAGTTCGGCCCTCGATAGCCTCACGAAGTTGCACAGCCTCTGACACACGTGCCGCACGCTGCACAAAATCTTTCAAGGGCGACGATTGCACCTTCTCTTTTTTCATAGTCTAACGTCTAACGACTTTTCCTAACTAGTAATTAGTAGAGAGTAATTAGTAAATATTTTAGGGAGGTTGGGGAGGTTTGGGAATGTAGGGAAATCCCCTTTGCCCCTTTGCCCCTTTTACCCTTTCTGCCCTGACCCCTGCAAGTGTACATCGTGAGGAGAGAACAAGGCTTGCGATGACCGAGAAACCGCAGTTTGCCGCACGCAAATGAGGATTTCAAGGTCGAGTGTAACGCAGTTACCGCCCACGAGATATGCTCGCCTATTTAAGCTCCTTATCCTTGCGGTCCGTAATCTTGTAGTCCACAATACCCAACGATTGGTCTACAACCACCTTCACCCTACATAGGTAACGTCTGCACCACCTGCGGCGAATACTCCTCAAACCACCCTCTTTCAGGTAGGCTGCCAAAATGGGGTTGGCAACCACCCTCAACGAGCGCATACGTTTCTCGATGGCGTAGTAGGCAATCTGGTTCTCAATCTGCTTATCCACAAGTATCGAAGGCGAAATCTTACCCGTACCACCACAAGTAGGACATGTCTCCTCGGCCTTACTGATAGCCTCCGGACGCACCCTCTGGCGGGTGATCTGCATCAGGCCAAATTTGGTGAGCGGGAGAATGGTGTGCTTGGCCTTATCTCCGGCCATCAGTTTCTGCATCTCCTCGTAGAGCTTCTGTCGATTCTCCGCCTTGTGCAGGTCGATGAAGTCGACAATCACAATACCGCCCATATCGCGCAAGCGCAACTGTCGGGCGATTTCGGCCGCAGCCGAGAGGTTAACATCCATCGCAGTACTCTCCTGGTCATCCGCCACCTTCGCACGGTTGCCGCTATTGACATCAATAACGTGCAGAGCCTCGGTGTGCTCGATGATAAGATAGGCTCCCCTTTTGAGCGACACATACTTGGCAAACAGCGACTTAATCTGTCGCGAGATGTCGAAGTTGTCGAAGATGGGTTGCGAGCCCTTGTAGAGTTTAACGATTTTGAGTTTCTCGGGAGCAATAACTTTCACATACTCCCTGATTTCGTTGTATATAGCCTCGTCGTTAACGTGTATGGCGTTGAACGAACTGTTGAGCGAATCACGAATGATGGTGTTGGCCCTGCTCATCTCGCTGAGCAACTGTATGGGTGGCACCTTCGTTTTGATGCCCTCCAAAGCCTGCTCCCACTTCTTGATGAGCGAGAGGATATCCTGCTCAATATCAACGTCACTCTTGCCCTGTGCGGCAGTACGCACAATCACACCGTAGTTCTTGGGCAAAACATTGTCGACAATCTTTTTGAGCCTCTTCTTTTCGGCCGTGGAACGAATCTTCTGCGATATGGATATTTTGTTGGAAAACGGAATCAATACTACATTGCGACCTGCGAGCGAAATGTCGGCCGTAAGTCTTGGGCCTTTTGTGCTGATTGCCTCCTTTGCAATCTGCACCATAATGGGCTGTCCGCCCGAAATATGGTTCGACAACTTGTCGCTCTTGGGGAGCGGCTGGTCGAGCCTGATGCTCTCAAATCGCACGTTTTTCTTCTTCGTCGAAAGGCTGGCCACAAGTTTGTGGAGCGAAGTAAAATGAGGACCGAGGTCCAGATAGTGAATAAAAGCGTCCCTTTCGTGGCCAATATTGACGAATGCGGCATTCAATCCGGGCATAATTTTACGCACTTTGCCCAGATAGATGTCGCCAACTGCGAAACCGCTCTTGCAGGCCTCCTTGCTCAACTCAACGAGTTGTTTGTCCTCAACCAGAGCAATGGTAACCTCCGAGGCGGTAACTTCAATTATTAGTTCTCTGTTCATAGATGAATAGGGGGGGGGTAACCCCCAATCGAAATAGGGAAAGAGCCCACCCAAACTAAAAAACAGAGCCGAAGACCTTGTTAGGCTTTCAGCTCTATTTTTAGTTAAAGGTAAACCGACAACCTATTTCTTGTTGTGTTTGTGACGATTTTTACGCAGACGTTTTTTACGTTTGTGTGTGGCCATTTTAGGGCCTTTCCTCTTCTTACCGTTTGGCATAATCTTAGCTGTTTTATGGGTTGTTCAACAATCTCTTATTTCACTTTGCTTGCGAAGCTCTTTGCGGGCTTGAAAGCAGGAATGTTGTGTGCAGGGATGGTGATGGTGGTACCCTTCGAGATGTTGCGAGCAACCTTCTGTGCACGCTCCTTGATGATGAAGCTACCAAAACCCCTCAAATATACGGGCTCATTCTCGATGAGCGAACCCTTTACATTCTCCATGAAAGCCTCTACAATCTCCTGTACGAGAACCTTCTCTGCGCCAGTCTGTTTGGCGATGTTGTTTACGATATCTGCCTTAGTCATAACTGTATTGTTTATAAATTGTTAATGTTATTATTGTTGTTTGCCTTAACCAACCACCCGACATCAGCCCCACAGGCCCATTCAGGCGCTTTTCAGCCTGCAAATATACATCATTATTCTGTTAATTTACAATTATGTAGCGATTTTTTTTATTTTTTCCTCTTTCACCCGCCACACGCACCCTTGTAACATAAGCAATAATTATACCCATAAGGAGCAATAATTCCACACTCTAATACACATACGCGCAATAGGACGGTAAAAAAAATCCAAAAAAAATTTTGTTCTTTGAGTAAATGTTTATACTTTTACACCTAACTACGCCCTCTTTATGCTCGCCCCAACACGCACGGGACTCCATAAACCGAGCGGACAACCGACAACTAACAAACCAAAAAATATTAACAACAAACTATTACTAGTGATGAAAAGAGCATTCCTTATTCTTCTTTCCGCTCTCTTGTGCCTCACCGCAGTCGCACAAGACCTCACACCAAAGCAGAACTCGCGAGGTAAATGGGGATATGTGGACAGCAAAGACAATTGGCTCATCAAAGCCAAGTATGATTTGGTTGAAGAGTTCGCAGCAGACGGACTTGCAAGGGTAAAACGCGACGACAAGTGGGGCTTTATCAACAAGACCGGCAAAGAGGTTATCCGTCTTCGCTACGACGAAGTGGGCTACTTCTCGGTCGATGGCCTTTCCTTTGTTCAGAACGAAGGTAAATGGGGTATCATAAACCGCGAAGGAAAGGTTGTTGCCAAAGTTAAGTATGATGCAATCGAAGCATTCTCGGAGGCCGGTACCGCATTTGTACGCATCGACGACAAGGTTGGTATGATCAACAAAGAGGGTGATGAGGTTATTCGTTGCAAATACCAAGAAGTAACCGAGTTTTCGGAGGATGGTTTGGCTTGGATCAAGCAGTCCGACAAATGGGGTGTCATCAACCGCGAGGGCAAAACCGTTGCCAAAATCAAATATGACGAAGCAGGAGTGTGGAGCGAGGACGGCACCGCAAGGATTAAGGTTGATGGTCTTACCGGAGTTATCAACAAGGCAGGTAAGGAGATTGTTAAGCCACAGTTTGACACCATCGGCGACTTCTCCATCGACGGACTTGCTTGGGCCACCAAAGAGGGACTCTATGGTCTTATCACCAGCACCGGCAAACGCCTTACCGACAACAAATACGACGAGGTTCGCGAGTGGAGCGAGAATGGTCTTGCTTTGGTGAGGGTTTCGACCAAATGGGGCCTTATGAACAAAGAGGGTGATGAGGTTCTGAAAGTCATCTATGACGAAATCGGCGAATTCAACGACCTCGGCATTGCTATGGTTATGGGCGAAGGCCTCTATGGTATGGTTGCTTCGGATGGTAGAATCATCGCACCTTTGAAGTACAACACCATCGGTAAGTTTGAGGCAGGTCTTGCACTTGTTACCGTTGATGGTAAATATGGTATCATCGACATCACCGGTAGGGAGGTTACCGACATCGTTTACGACACCTTCGAACCCTATGCATTGAATGGTCTTGCAAAGGTTACCATCAATGGCCTCATCAGTTGGGTAAACCGCAGCGGTGCAGAGATTGTTCCCGTTGTTAACAGCGAAGTTGGCGAGTGGACCGAGGATGGCCTCAACTGGGTAAAAGAGGGTGAGCTCTATGGTTGGATCAACACCGAGGGTAAACGCATCACCAAAGTTGAGTACACCCAATTGTGGCCCTTCGACGCCAGAGGTGTAGGTAAGGTTGCCAAAGAGGGACTTTACAGCTGGATTGGCAAGGATGGAAAACTCATCTCTCCCGTTGCATACAGCGAGGTTGGCGAGTGGACCGAGAGCGGCCTTGTTTGGGTAAAACAGGAGGACAAGTGGGGCGTGCTCAATATGGAGGGTAAGAAAATTATACCTATTAAATATAGCACTCTTGCACCCTTCAACACCGTTGGCCTTGCAAAGGCTTCCATTGGAGAGAAATGGGGCTGGGTTAATGCCGAGGGTAAAGAGGTTGTAAAAGTTAACAACGCTCAGGTTTGGGACTTCAATGCCGAAGGTTTGGGCAAGGTTCTCGACGCAAAAGGCAAATATGGCTATGTTAATGCCGAGGGTAAAAAGGTTGTTCCCTTCAAGAACGACTTCTTGGACGACTTCGTAGGCGGTCTTGCTCGCGCAGGTCAGAAGGGTGCTAAGGATGAGAACGGCGTTTACAGCGGTGGTCTTTGGGGCTTCTACAACGCCAAAGGTAAAGCAGCTGTGAGGGTTAAATACAACTTTGCCGATGTCTATTGCGACGGTTTGGCAAGGGTTAGCACCGGTGGTACTTGGATTGAGGGCACCTATGCAGGCGGCAAATGGGGCTTTGTAAATGCCAACGGCAGGGAGGCTATCAAACTCAAATATGACGCTGCAAGCAACTTCTCGGAAGGTCTTGCTTGGGTTGGCATGGCCGGCAAGTATGGCTGGATTGACCAAAACGGCAGGGTTGTGATTGCCATTGAGTATGACGACGTTATGGACTTCACCCAGGGAGTTGCCAGGGTTAAGAAGAATGGCCTTTATGGCTGGATTAACAAGTCGGGCAGAGAGGCCATCGCCATCAAGTACACTTCGGCAGACTGCTTTGACGCCGAGGGTCTTGCAAGGGTTGAGCTCGACGGCAAGTGGGGTTGGATTGACCAGACCGGCAAACCTGTAATCGCACTGCGTTATGATGCATCGGAGCCTTTCGACAACAGTGGCACCGGTAAGGTTAAGAGTGGTGATGTTTGGTTTGATATCGACCGCAACGGTGTAATCACCGTATCGCTCAAATATCTTGGCACTTGCACCTTCACCGAGGGCTTGGCTCCCGTTCAGTTGGATGGCAAATGGGGCTTTGTAAACGTGAGGGGTAAGATGGTTATCCCCGCCACCTACGACTCCGTATCGTCGTTCTACCAAGGTGCTGCTATGGTTCAGAAAGATGGCAAGTATTTCTGGATTAACGCAGAGGGTGCCCAGAGCAGCAAAGCAGCCTACGACACCGTTGGTGAGTTCACCGAGGCAGGCATAGCAAAAGCAACCGTTGGTGAGAAGTGTGGCTACATCAACCGCGCCGGTATCGAGTTGTTGCCCATCAAGTATGACAGCGTTGGCGAATGGGACGCAACCGGTCTTTCGAAGATTGTTCTCAACAACAAGTACGGCTGGGTTGACCAGAGTGGTAAGATTGTCGTTGAGCCCAAGTATGAGGTGGTTGGCGACTTCACCGAGGATGGCCTTGCACTTGTTAAAGTGGACGGCAAATATGGCTTTATTAATAAGAAATACCGCGAGATTATCCCCGCAATCTACGACCACGTTGGCGCATTTGAGCGTGGCATTGCCAAAGTTTCGAGCAAAGGCAAATGGGGCTGGATTGATGTGAAGGGTAACGAGATAACCCCCGTTAAGTATGACGAGGTTGGTGAGTGGGTTGACGGTCTTGCTACCGTTAAGGCTAACGACAAGTGGGGTTGCTTGGATGCCAAGTACGATGAGATTATCCCCGCAATCTACGAGGAGATTGGTACCTTTGTGGATGGCGTTACCTGGGTAAGGCTCGATGGCAAGTGTGGTCTTATCGACAAGAATGGTCGTGGCATCACCGCTCCCAAGTATGACACCATTGGCAGCTTCGAGGATGGCCTTGCACTCGTATCGTTGGATAATGTTTATGGCTACATCAACCGCACCGGCGCAGAGGTTATTCCTTTGATTTACAGCGCCGAGGAGGCTCCTGAGTACAAGAAAGACTATGTATACTACCAGAAGTTCTCCAACTTCGCCAAGGAGTATATGGCTGACAAGGTTGAGGCCTTCAAGGTTAAGGATGAGTTTGAGACCGAGGCTCAGTACAACTCTCGCGTAAACGAGATGAGCATTGCTAAACTCCAAGCCGAGTTGACCCGCGAGGCAGAGGCTGCGTTCATCCAGAAACGTGCTTCGAGCGTTGTATTGCAGTTGACCATTAGCACCTACGATGCAGAGAACCAAAGCTTTATGGTTACCGATCTCAACTATGGTCAGTTCATCGTAAATGTGCCTTTGTATGCAGCTCGCGACTTCAAGGCTTTGTGGGAAGGCATTGTTAAGACTCCCAACTTTGTGGTTAAGAACGACGCTCTGACTATCGACAGCATCACATTCCGTATGCCCGACGGTCAGGAGTTTACCACAAAATAGTGTGAATAACAAACATCGATAATAACGATGTGCAAAAAGGTGGCTCAATTGGGCCACCTTTTTTGTTCGACGAGTAAAAGTGTGCAACAGACTAAAAAAAAGTTTGGGGAAGTGGTGTCAGTTTAATATAAAAATACTATATTTGTAATGGAGAGAGAAAGCACTACAAACCAATTTGAAAGCAAAATTGCCACATTGAGGGCGAAAAGAAAAGTTGGTGGTGCATTAAAAATAACACTTCGAACTAAAACCTAATGTTTAACTTAATATTTTAAAGCTATGAAGAAACTTGTACTTACCCTCGCTGTTGCACTGTTTGCAATCTGCTCGGCTTCGGCAAACAACTACGTTGCCAACGATGCAGCCATTGACGCATTGGTTGAGAACTCGGTAGAGATGGTTATGGAGGCTGCACCCGTGATGCCCGCAGCTGACATGATTTCGTTGAGCAGCAACCAGGATCCTCTGATTGCAACCCTTTTGAGCTGGTTCACCGGCTGGTGTGGTCTGCACCGCTACTACCTCGGTACCACTATTTGGATGGGTCTTCCCTATCTGTTGACCGGTGGTGGTCTTGGTATCGTTACCCTCGTTGATGCAGTTTTGATGACTCTCGACTTGATTCAGGACAACAAGATCAATCCTCAGTACATCAACAACCCAAGGATTCTGATGTGGGCCGATTTGTTCTAATCCAAATTTAGACCTATCTTTACGGGGCGAAGGGAACGAAAACCTCGCCCCGTAATTTTTTTCATATTGTATGAAACGAGCCATATTAGCCATACTGACAGCAGCATTGTTGCTCCCCACCACCCTTCTCGCCCAACAGCGACTCTCGGTGGATGTACAGACCGTAACAGTGTCGAAGGGCAAGAAAGTTACAGCCACAAAGAGTCTATATCTCAACCCCGACGGACGCCTTGTGAGTGTAACCCACCGCCCCCAACACATCATCACCCTCACCAACACACTCGGCGAGATGCGCATCTACAACCCCAAGGATAACACGGTGGTTGTGGCCGACAACAAGGAGATGGCTTCGAGTAAGGAGACGGTGTCGATGTTTGCTTCGGGTAGGTTTGTGGATATGGACCTACCTATGTATGGCTACAAACAGACGGAGATTAGACAAGAGGACGGGATGACCATCAAAACCTTCGAACCGAAGGCCAAAACAGAGGGCGTGGTTAAGGTTGAGCTGGCCTTCGACCGCCACCTGCCCGTGTGTATGATTTACTACGGACCCAAGGGCAACGCCATTAGGAAGGTCTATTTTTCTCGCTATGAGCTGGGGCGTGTGCCAATGCCCATGCGTATCACGGAGGTTGAATACACCTCCCCCACCGATTCGCTCATTATGTTGAGCACATACAGCAACCTCACCATTGGTGCCGATGCGCAGTCGGAGATGTTCGACTTTGAGGTGCCGACCGATGCTGTGAAGGTGGCGTTGGAGCAACCAAAAGCTGTTAAGAGATGACAAAACCCACCCACATATTCCTCGCCATAGTGTGCACCACCCTACTCTCTCTGACGCTCTCGTCGGCACAAGAGGCCCCGAAGAGCGATAGGGAACTGTTGCGCTCGGTGGAGTTTGAGGGCGCAAGGAGGGACAGACACTACCCCTATGGACTGCAACCCGACCGTCGTACCCTCTCGCCACTCTACCACCTCACAAGCGCAGGGATGTATGTGTGGCAAAACGAGATAGCACCCGAAGTGGTGGGTCCCGGCGGATACACCGACACCAACGAGGAGTATTTCAAAGCTCTCGTTGAGGAGTATGGTGGTGTGAGGGCTTTTTTCTACTCCTTCGACCGACTTGTGCGTAACACACGCATCGGACGCCACACCACCCCCAAAAACAAGCAGGGACTTGTGGAAGATAGTGTGCAAAGATATCGTAAACACAAGCAAAACAATGATTAGGCGCATAGTAGTTATATTGACCGCCTTGGTGCTGTCGTTGGGAACGGTGTGTGGTCAGCAGAGCCACGCACGGGCCGACTATGACTTTGGCACCTATCTCATAGGCAACGGACTATTGTGTGATGCACAAACCCTTGCCAGACAACCTCTGAACGAGAAACTATTCACCCCCGCAGCACTCGACACGCTCCACTACCTGAGAGGGCAAACCCACTATACGCTCCAAAATTTCGGAGAGGCAACCTTGTCGTTTGGGCGCGTAGGTACGAATAGCGAGTTCTACCCAAAGAGTGCCTTCTACGGCACCATATGCCACCTCTCGCTGGGCAACAAGGAGGAGGCAAAGACAACCCTCGATAAGTTTGCCACCACCCCACAAGCCGAAGAGTATAGAGAACTCCTCGCCTTTGAACGTGCGGGTATAGCACTCTTGGAGGGCGACACCGACACCTACAACACTCTGCAAAGGGAGTTCACCTACACACACTTTGCCCTCGCCGAACAGCAACACTTGTTCGATAATCTGGCCACACAACAACCTCGCAACCTTTCGCCTTGGATTGCAGGATTGGCTTCGGCCGTGGTGCCGGGTTTGGGCAAAATATATGCAGGCAACGTGGGCGAAGGTATTGCTTCATTCCTGATTGTGGGGGCATTTGCGGGCCTCACGGCCGAGAGTTGGGCTAAGGCAGGAACGCCCAAGAATTGGCGCACGATAACCTATGGCACCATTGGTAGCCTACTCTATATTGGTAACATTTTCGGAAGTGTAGCTTCCGTGAGAATCTATTACGAAGAGTTTGAAACATCGCGTAGCGGGGCTGTTATGTATGGCCTTCACATACCTTTGCGCTCCATTTTCCGTTAGTGCGCAGAGTGCCGACTCTTTGGCGTTGGAGGCTTTGAGGCTGGAACGAGAGATTTTCGTTGCCCCCTCTGCCGCTGATGCCAATGTTGCGTTGTTGGCCAAGGCCGAGGTGCGCAAACAGCAGGGGCTCTATGAGGAGGCTGTCCGAGAACTCGGCAGGCTCAATGCGTGGGCACTCTCCGAGGAGCAGAGTGGTGCCTACTACTACCAGAAGGCCCTATGTCAGTACCTTGCTGCCGACTTCGAAGGAGCACTCTCCACCCTCGACGAGGCACGACTGTACATACCCTCCACCTCTGCTATTCACTCCGAACTCTCCCTCCTCGAAGCACTCGCCGCAGGCGAACAGGGCGAGTGGGTACGCTCCGAGCAGGCCGCAAATAGACTCCTTGCCAACGCCCCCGAAGAGGTCAAAATGGAGGTAAAAAAACTCTACGCCAACGCCCCAAAACTGCGCAACCCGATGGTGGCGTGGTATCTAAGCCTTGTGCCCGGCGTGGGGCAATTCTATGCCGGCGAGGTGTGGAGCGGTATCGTTTCGTTAGCCATAAACGGAGGGCTCATTGCCTTTGGTGTGGGCGAGGCTGTGGCCGGCCATTGGTTGAGTGCGTGGCTCGGCACAGGCATCCCGCTCAGCAACACCTATTTTGTGGGACAAGAGAGAGCACGACTACTTACCGAAAGGCGCAACGCCAGAGTGCTGCGCACCCACAACGACCTCCTACGGGAGATTTTGTTGCAGGAGAGGTACAACGAATAGATATATTTACTATATTCGCCCCACACATTGACAACTTTTAATACACACCAAACACAATGAAGAAAATACTTATCATCCTACTGTGCGCACTCTCCTGTACCTCGTGCGCTACCATACTCAGTGGGGACACCAAGCGAGTAACCTTCGACAGCGACATCAAAAGAGCAGATGTTGTGAACATCGATGGACGCAGATACCACAATGTAACCTTCCCCTTCAAGGCAATGGTTAGGTGTGGCTTCGACGACAGCTTTGCTCGATTTGAAGCAAACGACCTCACCGCAGTTGTCAACATCGACAAGAAGTTCAATTGGGTGTCAATCCTCAACCTCACCGAGCCCATTGGCTGGCTTATTGATGCTGTGAGTGGCGCAATAATGACCACCGAGCAGAGCTACTATTGGGTGGAGTTCGCACCACAACCCACCACAAAAAACGTGGAACCATTAAGACTCAAAGAGTTCTAGGAGATACGGGCGGAAGAGCAATTCCGTCAAACCGACACAAAAGGCTGAACCCCTCTGTGGAGTTCAGCCTTTCTTGTGCAACAATCGCCAGATGCGTGCCCTTGCCATCTTGGGGCTGTGGTGCGCATCGGAGGAGTCCTTGGGCAAGCCCACGCCACTCGGAGGGCTACTTCTTGGGGCCACAACCGCATCCACACCCTTTGTCGTGGGTTTTTTCGGCGGCTGGTTTGGATGGCTCGGCGGTTTTCGTTCCGCACCCTTTGGCAGCCCCACTCTCTTTGGTTTTACACTTTTCGTCTTTCATAATCACTATTTTTTTGAGGGTTCAACTTCACCATCACACCTGCAAATGGCCTGCCAAAGGTGGCTTTGGAGAGGTTTAAAATAGCACACCGAAGCTAATTTGGAGCATATCGTCGTGGGCTACATCCACCATCGCACTCTCGCTCCGCACACGCATCTCCACCTCCGTCTGGCGCATATAGCGCATATAGCGTACCTCCATAAAGATACCCTCAAAGTCTATGGCCGCACCCACCATAGCCGCTACATCGTTGTCGTCAAAGCGCAACTCAAAGGGAGTCTTACCCGCCCCTCGATTGTATTGTCGGGTGCTGATGTGCCACACGGGACCCGCAAAAAAGTGGGCCGCGAGGATGTTGAAGCCCACCATCACGGGCAACTCCAACCGTACTACTCTGGTATTCTTATACTCCATAGGTTGCCCTTCCTGCCTAATACCAAAAGCAAGGTCCCTGAGCTGCACATCCAACTCGGGCTGGATGTAGATAAAGTGGGGAATGGTCAGCCTCATCAGAGCGCCCACCTGATAGCCCCCACACCTATCCGATACAGGAACAACGGAGCCACCCTCAATGGGTACCTGCTCAAAATCGTAAACACCCGTATTAAGACCAACCCTTGCACCGAATTTCAGAATTTGGGCATCGGCAGCCCAATGGGCAAGGAGCAATGCCAAGCCCGTGATAACCAATCGTTTCATAACCTTACAACATTTTTTGTTTAACCCTTACTAAGAGGCCGTGTCGGCTCGGAGGCCTTCACCCTCTTCGCACAAAAAGATGTTGCAAACCACTTGCCAAAGTGGCTCCATCGGCTGGATGCAAAAACAAAAAAATCCCCTCTGAAATAGAGGGGAAGCAGATGACTTTTTCAATCAAAACAGCGGTGCCAGCAGGCGGGCAATAGGCTCCATAATCTTGCTCAAACGAGAACGTTTGGCCCAAGTTTCGGGCGTAATCTCCGTACTCTTCGCAAGGTCTTGGAGGAAATATCCACGCAACTCCTCCGTAACGGCCCTATCGTAGATGATGGCCTGCACCTCAAAGTCGTCCTCAAAACTGCGGTTGTCAAGGTTAGCAGAGCCAACCGAGCTGATACAGTCGTCGATAAGCAGGAACTTAGAGTGGTTGAAACCCTTATTATAAAGGTAGACTTTCACGCCCGCCTCCATCAAAGAGTCCACATATGAGTAGCCGGCCCACGCCACAAAGATATTGTCGCCCCTGACAGGGATGAGCACCCTCACATCCACTCCACTCAGGGCCGCCACACGTAGAGCCGTAACGATGGCTTGATTGGGCAGAAGGTAGGGAGTGGAAACATAGATATACCTTTCGGCCTTGCCTATGGCGGCAAAATAGGCCTGCATAATGGATGCGTATGGGGAGTCGGGGCCCGAGGTGGCAATCTGTATGGGTAGAACATCGCACACCTCTTGGGTGTGAAAATAGACCTCGTCGGAGAGCATACACCCATCGGTAACAAAGTGCCAATCGGTAACAAACACCGACTGCAACATAGCCACCGCCTCGCCCTCGATGCGAAGGTGGGTATCACGCCAAATGCCCCCACGCACGCCATCAATATAGCGGTCGGCGATGTTCACACCGCCCGTGTAGCCCACCCTGCCATCGATGACCACAATTTTGCGGTGGTTACGATAGTTGACCTTGTCGGTAAAGCGTGCAATCCACACCGGCATAAAACTCCTCACCTCCGCACCTATGGCACGCAAGCGTAGAAGCTCTCGGCGGCGAAGTCGTCGGCTACCCACGCTGTCGTAGATGATGCGTACCTCCACCCCGTGGGCAATCCTATCGTCCAAAATCTCCACAAGCCTATCAAACAACACCCCACCCTCAATGGCAAAAAATTCAATGTGGATATACCTTTCTGCCTTGCTCATCTCCTCAAACATATCGGGGAAGGTCTGTTCGCCATTGTTGAGAATACGCACCCTGTTGTGTTCGGTCAGCAGGGCCCTGCTGTTGTTGAGCATCAGGCGCACGAAGTTGCGATTGGGCATAGTGGCCCTATCGGGATGCGCAATGTGGTGTAGTTGTTCGTTGCAAAGGTGTGTAATAACCTCCGAGTCGTAGAGCTCCTTCTGCATAAAGGTACGCTGTTTGCGGTGATTCTGCCCCAGAATGAGAAACAGGATAACACCTCCGACGGGAAACATAGTGATAACCATAATCCACGCCAAGGTATTCACCGGCTCACGCCTTTCGGCAATGACAACCACAACCGTGATGACCACCAACACAGTCCACGTGAATGACAATATGGTCCATAAATCAGAAAAACCTATAACACTGCTATACAGAAACATCCTATATTCTTCTAATTGATACATACAAATTTAGCACAAAATTTGTTTATTCGAAAAAAGTGCCTACCTTTGTGGAAAATAAAAGCACTTATGGTGCGAATTGTAATACTGGGTTTCGGCTGTAATGGTCGAAATTCATATTTTTTTCGCTCCTACCAAACGAATAAAAACAACTAAAAATAGAACAACAATTATGGCAAACGAAGCAATCCTTCTCACCAAAGAGGGTTACAACAAAATGAAGGCCGAACTGGACGAATTGCGCATCGTGGAGCGCCCCAAAGCTGCCGAGGCTATCGCCGAGGCTCGTGATAAGGGCGACCTCTCGGAGAACGCCGAGTATGATGCTGCAAAGGAGGCCCAGCGTAATTTGGAGGCCAAGATTATGCGTATGGAGATGACACTCGCCAATGCACGCATCATCGACGAGTCGCACCTCGACCTCAACAAAGTGCAAATTCTCAACAAAGTAAAACTCCGCAACTGCAAGACCGGAGCCGAGATGGAATATACCCTTGTGGGTGACCACGAGGCTAACCTCGCCGAGGGTAAACTCTCGGTTGAGACCCCCATCGGCCACGCCCTGCTCGGCCACAAGAAGGGCGACAAGGTGGAGGTTCAGGTACCTGTGGGCCTGATGGAGTTTGAGATTTTGAACATATCCATCTAAAAACACTCCTCTAACGAGAGGGTGGTGATGCTTAGTGTGGGAGCCGAAAAATTACATTGATTTTGGGGCCAACACGCCAAAGTGCACCACAAAACGAAGGGGCGGGAAGTTTTCTTCCCGCCCCTTCATCTTTTCACGATAACACTATCGCTTGGGGTATTTGGTTTCTAATATAACCTACTCTGCGTTTGCCAAAGGCGAAGGAGTGGTGTAAACCCTTGCGCCCAACTCCTTGTCATACTCATAGAGACCATATTTGTTGTCGCCAATCTTCTCCAAGATGTCGATGATATCGCGTGCGTTCTCCTCCTCCTCAATCTGCTCGTCTACGAACCATTGGAGGAAACTCTCCGATGCATAATCACGCTCCTCTTTGGCAATAGCCATCAGGTTGTTGATGCGTGCGGTTACCACCTGCTCGTGTTCGAGGGTCTTCTCCCAAGCTGCCAGAGGGCTTGCCCACTCGGTATCAACCTCTGCGATGGGCTGCAACTTAACCTCTGCGCCACGAGAGTTGAGCATATTCATAAAGATGCGTGCGTGGTCCTGCTCCTCCTGGAATTGGATAAAAAACCAATTTGCAAAACCTTTGTTTCCTTTTGCCTCTTGGTCCATCGACATCGAGAGGTAGAGATAAGCCGACCAGAGCTCGGCATTGATTTGGTCGTTGATAGCCGCTACAAGGCGGTCGCTAATGTTCTTTTTCATAGTTGTATAGTTTTTTAGTTGTTAATTCGTGGTTGTTTTTCTACTACAAATATAGTGCATAATTTTTAATTTTGGTACACCTTTGCGCTATGATATTTTTCGATTGTTTCATAAGTAAAACTTATAGGAAGGCTGTCAGCGGTCAGAAAACGCATAGTGTGCTGCAAATGCAAGGCGCACAAGAAAACCACCTCCGCAGTTTACTGACGTAAATGAGGAGGTGGTTTATCGCAGTGCAACACAGCAGTTGCTGTGCAATATGCGTTTTATGCGAGAATCTCCATAATCTTGATTGCCGCAGTAGCCACAGGGGTACCGGGGCCGAAGATGGCGGCGGCACCGTCCTGATAGAGCTCCTCGTAGTCCTGAGCGGGAATTACACCACCCACGATTACCACGATGTCCTCACGACCGAGTTTCTTCAACTCGGCAATAATCTGAGGAACAAGGGTGAGGTGGCCTGCTGCCAACGACGATACACCAACAACGTGTACATCGTTCTCAACAGCCTGCTTGGCAGCCTCCTCAGGAGTCTGGAACAAGGGGCCCATATCCACGTCGAAGCCGAGGTCGGCATAACCCGTAGCAACAACCTTTGCACCACGGTAGTGGCCGTCCTGACCAAGTTTGGCAATCATAATACGGGGCTGGCGGCCCTCCTTCTTAGCGAAGTCGGCAACCATCTCTTTTGCTTTTGCAAAATCTGCATCGTTCTTCATAGCACTCGAATATACACCAGAAATGGAACGGATAACTGCTTTGTAGCGACCAACAACAACCTCGCAAGCGTCCGAAATCTCGCCCAGAGTTGCCCTCACTTTAGCAGCCTCAACTGCCAACTCGAGCAGGTTGCCCTCTTTGGTCTTAACGCACTCGGTGAGTGCTGCAAGAGCCTTCTGTACGGCTGCCTCGTCGCGCGAAGCACGCAACTCCTGCAACCTCTTAACCTGGCTCTCACGAACTGCGGTGTTGTCCACAGCCAGGATGTCGATGGGTGCCTCCTTCTCCAAACGGTAGCGGTTCAGACCTACGATAATCTCCTCGCCGGAGTCGATGTGAGCCTGCTTGCGAGCCGAAGCCTCCTCGATACGCATCTTTGGAATACCGGTCTCGATAGCCTTGGCCATACCACCAAGTTTCTCAATCTCCTGGATGTGCTCCCAAGCCTTGTGAGCAATCTCGTTGGTGAGGCTCTCAACATAGTACGAGCCTGCCCAGGGGTCAACCGAGCGGCATACGTTAGTCTCCTCCTGAATGTAGATCTGGGTGTTACGAGCAATACGAGCCGAGAAGTCGGTAGGAAGTGCGATAGCCTCGTCCAGAGCGTTGGTGTGCAACGACTGGGTGTGGCCGAGTGCAGCACCCATAGCCTCGATTGCGGTACGGCCTACGTTGTTGAAGGGATCCTGCTCGGTGAGCGACCAACCCGAAGTCTGCGAGTGGGTACGCAATGCGAGCGATTTGGGGTTCTTGGGGTTGAACTGCTTAACAATCTTTGCCCACAAGAGCCTTGCTGCCCTCATCTTGGCAATCTCCATAAAGTGGTTCATACCGATAGCCCAGAAGAACGACAAGCGAGG
>JAGBGK010000029.1 GCA_017936005.1 Tidjanibacter sp. | reverse complement strand
GTAATTGTCGCGTTGCCTGTATAATGCAAGTCACTGGCGCCAGAGAGTCTATTTATTTTGATGGTGCCATCGCAATGAATATACGCATCACTCGCATCTTCCATAGAAACTTCGCATTCATCGCACGAAAATCCATAACGACTATTGATTATATTTTTCTTGATGACGCTAGCGTCTTTTAGATTGAGTGTCAACTTTTTGACGTATCCTTTGAGTTTTGCATCAGACGCATTTCTCAGATTTATGGTAAGTTCTTCTGCGTTGATATCTCCCTCAATATCAGAAGCATTAGATAAGGTTAATTTAGTCAGGTTGGGATTGACCGGTAACTCAATATTGACAGTTGAATTAAAGAAGTATGTACCGTCCTTGAGTCGTATATCAAGGATATCGTCTTTTTCTTCAATTATCACATTCGGCAGGAGATTCTCACCAGTTGTCACTTTAACTTCTTCAGCTGTATCGCTTATGACTACATTGATGGCATTGGAGACATAAAGTTCGCTATATGTGTTTTCAATGTTGAAGGTCTCTGTGACTGTAACTCCGGCAAATTTATCACATCCGAAAAGAGCGGATAGTAAAAAAATCAATGTTATGTTTCTAAAATTCATAATTAAATTTCGATTTATGGATGTAAAGATATATAATCCGATTGCAAAAATCAATATATCAGTATGTTTAATTATTATTATATCAAAGGTAGAACAAAATTCCGAATCTACAAAAGATTAGTGATTTGGTTGTCAATACAGTTGGAACTCTTGAAATCATCAAGAATTTGTGGTACTTTTGTCGGGTGGAAGCTCTGTTAAATTATTTAACTTGAGGATTTGGGATTGTTACACCTTTGATATAATAATTAAAAAAGACACCTATGAAGTAGGTGGAGGCTCAATTTTCAATTTTCATTTCGTATGCGTCGGCTAATTCTTGTTCTCTTGTTTCTATCATCCTTCGTGGTGGCGGTGCAAGCACAAGCATTGAGCGACAAATTCTATGAGGAGAACCCACAGGGACTATTTGAAGAACTGTTGGACCTCTCGGCCGACACCACTCTCTACTATCGTTCCACATCTCGGCAGCCCATCTTTGAGCGACTTGTGCGCTATGGTGTTTCCCACGTTGCATACGCTCGCCGAGGAGAAGAATCAGATAGTGAGGTTGTGAGGCTTGGTGCCCACAACATTGCCTCACCACTTGACGAGTGGACCGACTACAATCTTCTCTCACTCCTGCGACGTGTGCCCACAACGGGAGGCATAGACCTCTACACCTCACAAACGATCCACGGAGCCGACCTCAGGGGCGAGTGGTTCAACCCTTCGCCATCCTTACTAAAAGAATCCAACACCATAAAGTTGAACTATGCCGAGCGCAACTATCGCCTCGGTGTGGGTTACTCCTCTGTGGGCCACCTGAGTAACGGGTGGCACTACTCACTCGCTGTGGGCACAAGGGGCGGTAGGGATGCCCACATCGAGGGTGTCTACTCTCGCCAAGCCCACCTGTGGGTGGCAGCCGAGAGGAGCGCGGGCAAGTGGCAGAGTGTCTATGGCGATATGTGTGGCCGCTTGGTGGTGGCCTTTGGACTTGCTCCAATGGAGAGGGCGGCCCGCAGTTGGAATACCGAGGAGGTCTTTGGCCTTGCAGCCGACAGGCTCTACAACTCCTCGTGGGGCTACCAGCAGGGCCGAGTGCGTTCGTCTAATGTGAGGCGTGAGGCGGTGCCGTTGCTCTATGGCGAGTGGTCGTTGGAGGACGAGTTTGGCATTGTGGGTGCGAGTGTGTCGGCGATGGTCAGGGCGGGGCGTAAGAGCCGCTTGGGACTCGATTGGAACGACGCTGCAAACCCACTGCCCGATTGGTATGGCTACCTGCCGAGTGGCTACGACGACCCGGCTCTCGCTTTGGAGGCCGAGGGCGTGTGGCGACGCAGGGACAGTAACTACACCCAGATTGGATGGGACAGACTCTACGACATCAACCGCCTCTCACCGAGGGGCGCCGTCTATGCAATGATGGATGATCTGACGGATATCCTCTCGGCCGAGGTGAACATATCCGGTGGCGAGGGTGGTAGGCGTAGGCTCGACGGCAATGTGGTGATGGTCGAAGGACTCTTTGGGGGCCTCACTGTTGGCTACCACTCCCAGCGACTACACAACGAGCACCACGACCTGCTCGGAGCAGAGTATCTTTCCACAGGCTTTGATAGGCACGACTACACGGTGGAGTGCTTCGAGGCGGAACTCTATGAGTCGTGGTCCACGTCGGGCGACTATGGTACCATTTCCGTTGGTGGCTCGTTGGGTAATAAAACACTACACTATCGTAACACGCTCACGGGTGGCGATATACGCCTACGCAACCTATCGGAGGCTGTGCTCAAAACCACTTGGAACTATCGTGTGGGTACCCGTGGCGATATTGGAGCTTCGCTTCACGGCTCGTTACGCACTCCACATCACAACCACATCATCGCTTCGCCCAAGGAGTGTGCTACCATAAATCCATACGCGCGTGTGGAGGAGAACTATGGCGCCGATGTGAAGGGCGAGTGGCGCACGGGGAAGGTGAAACTTGCGGCGACACTTTGGGCTAAATACGCAGAGGGTGTAAGCCGAGTGGAGAGTTTTTGGAACGACCTTGATGCTACCTCTTCGTCACTCTTGGCAGGCGGAATAAAGACTCTGCGTGTGGGTGTGGAGGCCGATGCGGGGTGGTATCCTTCGGCAGATTGGAGTGTGGAGGGCGCACTATCGGTGGGCTCGTGGAGGTATGTGGCTGATGGTGTGGCCGACATAGTGGATAACACCACGGGTAAAGTTATCGTAAGGCAGACCCCCTTGCGACTCGGAGGTGTGTGCGCCAACTCTTCGCCTATGGTTTTGGCGGTGGTCAAGACCACTTGGAGGCCCAGCCGAGGGTGGATGGTGAGCCTCGAAGGGGCACTTGCTGCGGGGCGTAGGATGGAGCCTTCGCTGCTCTTCTGCTCCGACTACCTTTTGGAACGCAACCTATCGCCAGAGGAGCGTGAGATGCTGACCGAGCAACCTTCGCTGGGAACGGCACCAAACCTTTCGGCCACCATCTACCGCCGTGTGGGGCGTGTGGGGGTGTCGTTCTCGGTGCGTAACCTGCTGGGTGGGTGTGTGAAATACGACGGCTACCAGCCTTCCCGACTCTTTGTTACCGAAAAAGAGTATGCTCTGGGGTATGAGGCCCACCCAAGTAAATTCCAATACTCCTATCCCCGAAACACTACCATTACCATAAGCTATGACTTTTAAGCCTCTATATCTTGTGCTGCTTGTGTTGCTTTGGAGTTGGTCGTGTGGTTACACAAACCCGCCGGCTCCGAGTGAGGAGTGGCCCGATGTGAGCGCTAATACACCCTTGTCGTTGGCGGCAGAGTGTGCCACGGAGGGGATAACCATACCGCAGGGTGTGGTCTTTGGCGGTGTGGTTACGGCCAACGACAGGAGTGGTAATTTCTACCAATCAATACTTTTTGAAGACCAGAGCGCAGCGGTGGAACTGCACATCGGGCTCTACGACCTGCACAACGCCTACCCCGTTGGCACACAGCTGGCTGTGAGGGCCGAGGGCCTGGCCGTTATGTGTGTGGACGGAGTGGTGCAGATGGGGCGAACGATTAGCTCGTGGAGCGACTACCGTGTGGAGCCATTGGGTGTGCCGGCAGTGGTCGATAGGTGCGTTGTGGTGGTTGGCAGGGGCGAGCCGGTGGAGCCACAAAGGGTGCTCGTTGACACCCTTAGCGAGAGGATGTGCGGACGACTTGTGAGGGTTGAGGGGCTCCGCTATGTGGGCGACGAGAGCGATTGGGGCTCCAACCCATATTCTTCCACCTCCTACCGACTATTCCTCACCTCGGCAGGCGACTCGCTGGCGGTCTGTACAAGCCGCTATGCCGACTTTGCAACAACACCACTACCTGTGGGCGACGTGAACATCAGCGGAATTCTCTACCACGACCGCCAATTTGGGGCCGATATGTTTATCCTTAAACCACGAACCTATGAGGATATCGACAATGATAGGTAGGCTCGCTCTTGTAGCCTTTGCTGTGGTGGCGTGTGGGGGCTCTGCGGGCGAGAGTGGGGAGGTGGAGAGGATATCAATTCGAGAACTCAAATCGCTCTACCGAGGTTACCCTGTGAGGATTACCGAGCAGTTTGTTGTGGAGGGTGTGGTGGTTGGCACCGACCGCTATGGCGAACTCTACCACCAACTCATACTCCAAGACCACACGGGAGGTGTGGTGTTCAGTATCAATGACGCACGACTCTATGAAACATACTCTGTGGGCGACAGCCTGCGTGTTGGGTGCTGTGGGCTGACACTCGGAAGGTATGGCCACTCGGTGAGGGTGGGCGATGCTCCGCAAGGCGATGACTACCAGACCTCGCCCATAGATTGGACCCTGTGGTACTCGCTGGTGGAACACTGTGGCGTGGGCAGGGAGCCGAGGGTCGAGAGGGTAGATATTGGAGCCATAGGGCCTGAACATATCAGCACACTTGTGAGGCTTGATGATGTGCGCTTTGTGGAGGCGGGTGAGAGTGTGGCCGACAAGGGCGTGGCCGTTAGCCGCCACCTTGTGAGTGCCATAGAGGAGGAGCCTACCGATACCCTTGTGGTGAGAGCCTCCGGTCGCTCCGATTTCTACGATATGCTCCTACCCGCAGGCCCTTGTTCTGTGGTCGGCATTGCGGGCTATTTCCACGACGACTACCAACTACTTGTGGCTAGTCCCGACAGGGTGTTGGCAGGCGAGGAGTACCACTAACAGCAGCATCGCACTGCCGCATAATCAACCATCACAGCGTCGCAAATATATTGCTATCAACCTTCGGGTTACTCCTGCATAAGTCGGGTTTTGCGGCTCGAATAAAAAACGCTATCTTTGTGGCAAATTTGTGAGAAATAGATACCTATTATATAAAATAGAGAGAAGGTTATGTCGAACTTTGTCGATTATGTGAAGATATTTTGCCGCTCGGGTGCGGGCGGTTCGGGTAGTGCCCACTTCCGTAGGGAGAAATTTGTTGCCTATGGTGGCCCCGATGGTGGCGATGGCGGTAGCGGTGGTAGTGTTATCCTGAGGGGTAACAGCCAATATTGGACCCTCATCCACCTCAAATATGCCCGCCACGTCTTTGCCCAGAATGGCGAGTCGGGAGGTGGCTCCCGTATGTCGGGCAAGAGTGCTGCCGACCAGATTATAGAGGTACCCCTCGGTACGGTGGCTCGCAATGCCGAGACAGGCGAGGTCGTGGGTGAGGTTACGGCCCACGGCGAGGAGGTGGTACTGCTCAAAGGCGGTCGTGGAGGTCTGGGCAACTGGCACTTCAAGACGGCCACCAATCAGGCTCCACGCTATGCACAACCCGGCGAGGAGGGCCAAGAGGGTGCCTTCATCTTGGAACTCAAAGTGTTGGCCGACGTGGGCTTGGTGGGCTTCCCCAATGCGGGCAAGTCAACCCTCCTCTCTGTGGTGTCGGCAGCCAAACCCAAGATTGCAAACTACGCTTTCACCACTCTCGAACCTAACCTCGGCATTGTGGAGGTGAGGGACGGACACTCGTTTGTGATGGCCGACATTCCCGGCATTATTGAGGGCGCACACGAAGGTAGGGGTATCGGCACAAGGTTCCTCCGACACATCGAGCGCAACTCGGTGCTGCTCTTTATGGTGCCTGCCGACTCGGACAACATCGCCAAGGACTATGAGATTTTGCTGGGCGAGTTGAGGGAGTACAACCCCGAGTTGCTCGACAAGGAGCGACTACTTGCCATCACCAAGTGTGATATGGTGGATGAGGAGATTATCGACCACCTCAAAACGGAGTTGCCGGAGGGCATTGCGGCCTACTTCATCTCGTCGGTGGCGATGCAAGGTATCACCGAACTGAAAGACGCACTCTGGGCCGTACTCAACAAGTAGGGGCGCAGAGAGAGGCAGCCGTGCCCAACAAGCAAGGGCCGTACTCAATAAGTGTGGGGGCAACAAGTGTGGGCGCAACAAGTGTGGGCGCAACAAGCGAGGGCCGTGTTTAATAAGTGTGTGCCGTGCTCAACATAGCGCAGGGTATGGATAAAGAAAACGGAGCAGAAAAGTCTGCTCCGTTTTCTTTTGGGGCCGTCGGCCGTTGAAGGTCTTGTTTTAGAATACAAAACCTATGTTTAGAGAGAGCTGTTTCTCGTGCTTAATGCCATAGTTAGGCTCGTATAGATAGTCTAACTCGATGGCCGCACGGATACGCCACACCTCTACGCCTATCCTCGGACTGATGATACCAAGAAAACGATTCCTACCATTGGTAATGTTGTTGGTTCCGCCAATGCTCACACCAACATAAGGACACACTTTCTTGCCGGGGAGAATGTTTAGGTCGGCAAAACCCTTTATACCAATCTGGTTGTATGTGATGTTCGAAATAGGCGTTCCTGTTGGAGCCGAGCGTCCGGTGCTATATTGATAGTAGAGTTTGCCGCCGAAGTCGATATAGTCGGTTACGTTGTAGCGATACTCAAAATATAGGCCTTTGCCGTCGTAATGAGTTCCTAAACCGTCAACAATAGCGAATAATGTGGTGTAGGATGTGATGCTCACGCCTCCTTCGAAGTTGTGTTTGTCAATCTCTTGTGCCGAAGATAGGGTGTGGAGACCAAGGATAAGTGTCAAAAGTAAGGCAAATCGTTTCATGGCAGGTAAGGTGATTTATGTGATAAGTACTTCTGTCGAATGCAATATAAAGAAAAAATGCCGTAAAAACAAATTTACGACATTCTTTCAGGCTATTTTGTTCTGTTTTGACTCGGCCCTTACTCGATATATCCAAAGCGTTTGAGTTGGCGGGTGCTGTTGCGCCAACCCTCGTCAACCTTGACGTGGAGTTGCAAAAAGACCTTCTTGCCCAAGAACTTCTCCAACTCCAAACGGGCCGCCGTACCTACCTTTTTGAGCATCTCCCCACGATGACCGATGATGATACCCTTCTGCGAATCCCTTGCAACGTAGATTATGGCACTGATGCGGTCGATGGCAGGCTCCTCTTTGTACTCCTCAATGACAATCTCCACCGAATAGGGTATCTCCTTGTCGTAGTTGAGGAAAATCTTCTCCCTGATAATCTCGCTGGCGAAGAACCTCATAGGCCTGTCTGTGAGCGTACCCTCGTCATAGTATGGCATACCCTGTGGCAGCAGCCCCATAATGGTATCGAACACGCCCCCCACATTGAAGCCCTCCAAGGCCGACACGGGTACCACCTTGGCTTGGGGTAGCCTTGCCTGCCACTCCTCCACGAGGGCCTCCAATCGGGCCTGATTGGAGAGGTCTATCTTGTTGATGACCACAATGGTCGGTATGGCACTCAGGCGTACCTTTTCGATAATCTCCTCGCTGGCATCGTCGCCCTTCTCCACGGTGTCCGTAACGTAGAGAATCACGTCGGCATCTTTCAGTGCGCCCGTAACGAAGCCCATCATACTCTCCTGCAACTTGTAGTTGGGCGGAGAATACCCGGGGTGTCGGAATAGACAATCTGGAAGTCGTCGCCACCCACGATACCCATAATGCGGTGTCGTGTGGTTTGTGCTTTGGCGGTGATGATTGAGAGTCGTTCGCCCACCAGCGCATTCATCAGCGTCGATTTACCCACGTTGGGGTTGCCGATGATGTTTACAAAGCCGCTCTTAAAGTTTTCTTTCATATTATTTTTCTTATGCTGTTAGCTGTTAGCCATTAGCTATTACTTAATTTCCCTTATTGTCCTTGTTGCATCAGCAATTCTGCCTTCACGCCTCGGGTGGCTATGAGCATCAACACGCACCTCACCACGATAAAGCCCGTGTAGGCGAGCCACAAGGCCACGTTTCCCCACACGCCCTCCAACGCAAAGAATATCACAAAGAAGCCCACCAGCGACCAAAAGGTCGTGTTGCGCATAATGCGTGTTTTGGTTGCCCCAATGAGGATGCCGTCAATCAAAAACGGCACAAAGCTCAACAGCGGAACGCTCACTATCCACTCCACATACTCCTCCGCACAGGCGAGTATCGTGGGGCTCTTGGAGAACAACCCCAGCAGCGGCTCCCACCACAGCAGGTAGACCACCACAAACAATATCGCTACCCCTGCGCTCCACACCAGCAAGTGGCGGATGCAACGAGCGAGTTGTTCCTTGTTTCTCTCGCCAATGAAGCGGCCCGTGAGTGCCTCGGCTGCATAGCAGAAGCCGTCGAGCATATAGCTGAACAGCATAAAGAGTTGCAACAGTAGTTCGTTGGTGGCCAGCACCGTGTCGCCAAAGCGGGCCGAGAAGGCCGTGAAGCAGGTATAGACCACACACACGCACAGCGTGCGCAGGAAAGCATCCGAGTTGATGCGCAGGAATCTCACAAGAGGTTCCATACGAAGGCACTCCCTGAGGTCAATCTCCCTCACATAGGCCCTATACTTCACTGCCAGCACACCCAACGAGATAATCAGCGAGGAATACTGCGCCACCACCGTACCCCACGCAATACCCACAACGCCCATATCCAACCCAAAGGCAAACCATATTGAGCAGGCTATGTTGATGACGTTGTTGATGATGGTAACGACCATCGGAGTAGTGGAGTCCTGCATACCAATAAACCAGCCGTGCAGGGCAAACATACCCACAGCGGCAGGTGCGGCCCAGATGCGGGCGAAGAAATAGTCCCCCGCAAAGGCCATAGCCTCCGGCGAGCCCTGCATAATTTTGAAGGCCAGCGTACCAATCGGGCGGTTGAAGAGTAGCAACACAAGTGCAATGGCTCCCGCAGCGGTGAGCGAACGGCCCAAGATGTTGGCTACCTCCCTCTTGTCGCCTGCGCCATAGGCTTGGGCCGTGAGGCCGCTGGTGCCCATCCTCAGGAAGGCAAAGTTCCAATAGATGAAACTGAAAATGGCCGTACCAATGGCCAAGCCACCAATGGTGCTATCGCCGCCACCCAAACGACCCGCAATGGCCATATCAATCATACCCAGCAACGGTACGGTGATGTTGCTGATGATGTTGGGCACTGCAAGGCGCAATATCTCTTTATTCATTGCTCTCATCGGGCGGCTAATTTGGTTGTATCTCTCTTATTACAAAAAAACTCTCCGTGTTATTGTTGAAAAATACGCAACTCTTTGGGCATAAGGCTGTTGGTGCGAGGGCCTATGCGTTTGGTGTAGCCAATGGGTGCGCCCTCAAAGAGGAGCAGATTGAGTCCGTCGGTAAGCTCGCCCACACATCCCAACTCCTCCCTGCGGAGGTAGCGGATGGCATCTTCGAGCGATAGTTCCACCATAGGGGTTGCCGAGGTGCTCACAATGGTCGAGAGTGACAGAGCGTGGTCGGGCTTGAACTTCTTACCGAAGAGTTGGCCCACACGCACTCCCGAATATATTGCGCTCATCTGTTCACACACCACCCTGATGTCGTCCCAATGGGCCTGCGGGTAGGCGTAGATGTTTTCGCCAATGGTGGCAAGGTACACTTGTGCCTGCTTGTCGATGTACTTACCCACCGCCGCCGCACTCTGTTTGTCCACCACTCCAAAGGGGCTCTTGCGTGCTTTTGGGGGCCTACTATTACCCCTACTCTCGCCACCCTTGCGTACCACAGCAGCAAACAAACCTTCGCCTGTGGTGCGATGGGGGTAGAAGTGGAAGCACTCGGCTACATCGGCCACGGTGCGGACAATGCCCCACTCCTCGGGGCACTCAATGTCGATGTGTTCACACTCAAACTCCTCCGCAAGCCAAGCCATATTGTCCTCATTCTCGGTGCGGTTGAAGGTGCAGGTGGAGTAGATGAACACGCCACCCGGACGTAGGGCCCTCCACGCATCGGCCATAATGCGCCTTTGGCGTGCAGCGCAGAGCCTCACATTGTCGGGACTCCACTCCTCCCTCGCCTCCTCGCTCTTGCGGAACATACCCTCGCCCGAGCAGGGAGCATCCACAGCCACCACATCAAACCAACCCTCCAACGAGCCGAAGTGCGAGGGGTCGTTGCTCGTAACAACCGTGTTACCCACGCCCCACCTCATCACATTGTCGGCCAAAATGGAGGCTCTTGTGCGTATGACCTCGTTGGCAACCACCACTCCCTTGGAGCCCACAATGGAACTATATAGTGTGGTCTTGCCACCCGGCGCAGCGCACATATCCAACACCCTTATACCCTGTGGAATATCACCCTCCAAAGCCTCCGTCAGAAGGTGGCCCACAAACATAGAGGCGGCCTCCTGCACATAGTACCTACCGGCCTGAAAGTGTGGGTCCACCGTGAAGCGTGGCCTCTCGGGTAGGTAGCGTCCCCACTCGCACCACGCCACTTGTTTACCCTCCGGCATTGTGCCTATGGCTTTGTGTGGGTTGAGGCGCACGGAGGTGGGCTGCGGAGAGTTCATCAGCGCATCCACAAGCAGGGCGGCCTGGTGGTCGCCCAACTCGGCACTCAACTGTGCCACAAAATCGCTATGCAAAGCGCTATCAACCATTTATTAGTTTTCAGTTTTTGGCTTTTAGCTTTCGGCTGACCGCAGACCGCCCTTCTACATATACTCAATGGTGAGTTGCTGCTCTTTGGCGTAGAGCTCCTCCACCTGGCGGACGATGTCCTTCAAGATGTCGGGGTTACCCACAAAGTCGGTCTCATCGATATTGATGGTGAGGAGTTTACCCTTGTAGCCCGAAATCCACTCGTTATAGCGGTTGTTGAGCCTTTCGAGATATTCGAGGTCAATATTCTTCTCATACTCCCTACCACGTTTGAGAATCTGGCGCACGAGGGTGGGAACGCTCGCTTTGAGGTAGATGAGCACGTCGGGCGCGGGCACGAGGTCGGTGGCGAGGTTGAAAATCTTCATATAGGTACCATAGTCCCTCGAACTCATCAGGCCCATCTGGTGGAGGTTGCCAGCAAAGATGTGTGCATCCTCGTGGATGGTGCGGTCCTGAATAACGTGGCCGGTACTCTCGTTCAACATCTGCAACGTCTGGTTGATGCGGCTACCGAGGAAGTACATCTGGAAGTTGAACGACCAGCGGTTCATATCCTCGTAGAAGTCCGAGATGTAGGGGTTGTCAATGTCCTCATAGTATGCTTTGGCTCCGTAGTGGGCCGAAAGTCTTTCGGTGAGCGAAGTCTTACCGCTACCGATATTTCCTGCAATGGCGATG
>JAGBGK010000028.1 GCA_017936005.1 Tidjanibacter sp. | reverse complement strand
GTCCAACAGCAGCACGTCGGGCTCCTGCAACAGCAGACGGCACAAAGCTACACGCCTACGCTCACCACCCGAGAGGTGGTCAACCAACGCATCGGGGTCGGGACAACGCAAAGCATCCATAGCACGCTCCAACACGCTGTCAATCTCCCAGCCGTTCACATTGTCGATAGCCTCGGTGAGTTCGCCCTGACGCTCAATAAGGCGAGCCATCTGGTCGTCGTCCATAGGCTCCATAAACTTGGCGTTGATCTCCTCATACTCTTTGAGCAGGGCCACGGTGGCGGCACAACCCTCCTCCACAACCTCACGCACGGTCTTGCCGGCTTGGAGCTGTGGCTCCTGTTCGAGATAGCCCACCGAGTAACCGGGTGAGAATACCACCTCGCCCTGAAAACTCTTGTCGAGTCCGGCGATGATTTTCATAAGGGTTGACTTACCCGAACCATTCAAACCCACGATACCGATTTTGGCACCATAGAAGAACGATAGATAGATATTGTTGAGGATTTTGCGGTTGTTGTTGAGCACCTTGCTCACACCGACCATTGAGAAAATAATCTTTTCGTCTGCCATTTGTGTATGTTTATTTTTCGTTTTTGCGCATTTGGCACAAAGATACCTATAAAAATTGAGAATGGAAAATGGAAAATGGAAAATTACTCCTCCCCTAAGTTAGGGGAGGTGCCACAAAGTGGCGGAGGGGTATGCCGTCGGTAGACGGTTGACGGTCGTCGGTTGACGTTAAAAAAACGCAAAGTGCGGAGGGAATTTTGTGCCAAACGAGAAAGCGGGTCCGCAGTTTACAAACGTAAATGAGGAACCCGCTTATCGAAGTGCGGTGCAAAATTCACCCACAATCTGCGTTTTTTTCGCAATCTGCGTTTTTTCAAGTTTTTTTTACATTCGCTCAGGCACAGCAATACCCATCAAAGCCATACCCCTGCCGATAACCTCGCTCACAAGGCGGCTCAGAGTAACACGGAAACCACGCACATCCTCACGCTCCTCGCGCAGAATGGAGTGGTCGTGGTAGTAGCTATTGTACATCTTGGCAAGGTCATACACATAGGCACCTATCACGCTGGGCGAGTAGGTAGCACCAGCCTGCAACACCGTCTGGGGGAAGTCGGCCAAGTACTTAACCAACTCTATCTCCTCGGGCAGCAACTCAATACCCTCGCCACAGCTTTCCTTCACGCCTGCCTCGGCAGCCTTACGCAACACCGAGCGGATACGGGCGTAGGTGTACTGGATGAAGGGGCCTGTATTGCCGTTGAAGTCGATACTCTCACGGGGATTGAAGAGCATAGTCTTCTTGGGGTCCACTTTGAGGATGAAGTATTTGAGCGCACCGAGGCCCACCATATGGCAAATCTCGTCTTGCTCCTCGGCCGAAAGCCCATCGAGTTTACCGAGTTCGGCACTCATCTCCCTTGCCGTAGCAACCATATCTTCAATGAGGTCGTCGGCATCCACAACGGTACCCTCCCTCGATTTCATCTTACCCTCGGGCAACTCCACCATACCATAGGAGAGGTGGAAGATGTTGTCGCTCCACTCGTAGCCGAGTTTTTTGAGCACGAGTTTGAGCACCTGGAAGTGGTAGTTCTGCTCGTTGCCCACAACGTAGATCATACCATCGAGGTTATTGTCGTTGTGGCGGCTGAGGGCCGTACCCAAATCTTGTGTCATATAGACGCTGGTGCCATCGCCACGAAGCAGGAGTTTCTCATCCAGGCCATCGCCCGTGAGGTCAATCCACACCGAGCCATCCTCACGGCGGTAGAACACGCCCTTCTCCAAGCCCTCGGCCACAATATCCTTACCGAGCAGGTAGGTCTGCGACTCATAATAGACCTTGTCGAACGACACGCCCATAGCCTCATAGGTGGCATCGAAACCCTCATAAACCCAGCCATTCATCTTCTCCCAGAGGGCATACACCTCGGGGTCGTGGGCCTCCCACTTTTGGAGCATTGTGCGGGCCTCTTTCATAATGGGTGCCTCCTTTTTGGCCGCCTCTTCGTCCAGACCACCTGCCACAAGCTCCTTGATTTGGGCTTTGTAGTGTTTGTCGAACTCGACGTAGTATTTGCCCACAAGGTGGTCGCCTTTCATACCGCTCGACTCGGGAGTCTCGCCCTCGCCATAGAGCAGCCACGCAAGCATACTCTTGCAGATGTGGATACCCCTATCGTTGACCAAGTTGGCCTTGATGACGTTGTAGCCGCACGCACCGAGAATTTGAGCCACCGAGTAGCCCAAAAGGTTGTTACGGATGTGTCCGAGGTGGAGAGGTTTGTTGGTGTTGGGCGAGGAGTACTCCACCATCACGGTCTTGCCGTTGGAGGGAGCAATGCCATAGTTGTCGGCCTCCACCATAGCACCAAACTGCGAGAGCCAGAAGTCGGCACGGAGTTCGATGTTAAGGAAGCCCTTAATCACATTATAGCCCTTGATGTAGGGGCACTCGGCTGCCAGAGCCTCGCCAATCTCGGCGGCGGTGGCATCGGGCGACTTGCGGCTGCGTTTGAGCAGAGGGAATACCACAAGTGTATAGTCGCCCACAAACTCCTTACGAGTCTTTTGCAGCTGCAATTCCAAGCCTTCCAGAGGGCCGTAGAGTTTTTCGACACAGCCATTGATTGCTGTGAGAAGTGTCTGTTCGATTGTCATATCTTATTCTTTTAGTCAACCGTCGACCGTCAACCGTCGACCGTCCATATATGTATTTTAGTTATTTCACTGCTTTGAGCCACCTATCCAACGATGCGAGGAACTCGTCGTGGTAGGGTGCGAATTTCTCTCCATTGAATCCCCAGCCGTGGCCACCCTTGGGGTAGATGTGCATCTCCACGGGTACCTTGTTGGCATAGAGTGCATCGTAGAAGAGGGTGCTGTTGGCGTTGTGCACTCCCCTATCGTCGTTGGAGAGGGCGATGAAGCAGGTGGGGGTCTTGGGCGTTACACACTCTTCGAGCGACCACTCCAACACCTTGTTATACTTGGGCTTATCGCCAATGAGCCTCGTGCGCGAGCCGGCGTGGGTGTACTGTTCCTTCATTGTGATGACGGGGTAGATGAGCACGCCAAAGTTGGGCCTATTAGCCTCGGAGGTATATTTCGTGAGGGCCGTAGCTGCCACGTGGCCACCTGCCGAAAATCCCATCACTCCCACCTTCGAGGGATTAATGTTCCACTCCTCAGCCTTGCTGCGCACCAACTCCACAGCAGTCAGCACATCCTTACGAGGAATCTCGCTGTGGCCGTTGGGCATTCGATAGTAGAGTATCACAGCCGTAATGCCCCTCTGGTTAAACCACTCGGCAAACATCCAACCCTCGTGGTCCACCGCCAAACGAGCATAGCCACCACCCGGGCAGATAATCACCGCCTGACCGTTGGGCTTCTCGGGCAAGAAAACATCCACCCTCGGGTTGCTCACATCACACACCCTATTACCATCGATGGTAACCTCCTTACCTTCCAGCCCGTTGCTCTCGGCAGGGCCTTCGGGATAGAGGTAAATGGTCTGTTGTGGTGTCTGTGCAAAGGTTGCAAGTGAGGCCATAAGGGTCAGCATAAGCAGAAAAAATCTTCTCATAGTGGAGTGTTATCTTTTGTTTCGTGCGCAAATATAACTATTTTTGGGGCAAAATTTGCAAACTGTGAAGATTGGAGATATAGATTTTGGCCCAAAGCCTCTTTTTTTGGCCCCGATGGAGGATGTAACCGACCCTTCGTTCCGTCGTTTGTGCAAGGAGTTCGGTGCCGATATGGTAACCACCGAGTTCGTTAGTTCGGACGGGTTGTTCCACGGTGCCGAGAAAACATTCCGCAAACTCAACGTCAGCGACACCGAGCGTCCCGTGGCCATACAAATCTACGGCCACCTGATTGAGCCTATGGTCGAAGCAGCACGTCTGGCCGAGAAAGCGGGACCCGATGTAATTGACATCAACTTCGGTTGCCCGATGAAGAAGATTGCGGGCCGAGGTGCAGGTAGCGGTATGATGAAGGATGTGCCCCTGATGGTGGAGATGACACGCAGGATTGTGGAGGCTGTGAAACTGCCCGTAACGGTCAAGACAAGGCTCGGTTGGGACGACGACAACAAGAACATCGAAGAGATTGCCCTGCGACTGCAAGACGTTGGCATCAAGGCCCTCACCATCCACGGCCGTACCCGTTCACAAATGTATCGAGGCGAGGCCGATTGGACCCTCATCGGTAAGGTCAAAAACAACCCCGCCATACACATCCCCATCATCGGTAACGGCGATGTTACCACCCCACAGAGGGCTGCCGAGTGTTTCGACCGCTACGGGGTGGATGCGGTGATGATTGGCAGGGCCACCTATGGCCGTCCGTGGATATTCCGCGAGTGCAGGCACTTCATCGACACGGGCGAACTCCTACCCCAGCCCTCCGTGGCCGAGAGGGTGAAGATTGCCAAGCACCACCTCGACCTCTCGTTGGCTGCCAAGGGAGATTATGTGGGCATAATAGAGATGCGCCGCCATTTCTCCAACTACTTCAAAGGGTTGCCCGACTTCAAGCAGACGCGCATAAAACTTGTTACCTCCTACGACCCCGACGAGATACGCTCCCTGCTGGACTACACCGCCGAGCATTGGGCCGACTACGACTTCTCGGAGGTTGTTCCCCCACCCTTGTCGCACGATATTTAGACATCGACCGATGACCAACCTTTTAATTAGTAATTAGTAAAGAGTAATTAGTAACTATTTTTCTGGGCAGAAAGGGCAGAAAGGGCAGAAAGGGAACTCACTAAACTCCCTATATTCCCTAACCCTCAAACAAAAAAATGAAAGGAATTATCACAATCGGAATGTTGCTGCTCTCGAATGTCTTTATGACCTTCGCGTGGTATGGCAACCTCAAACTGCGGGATATGAATGGTGGCAAAGACCCCTTCCCGCTCTTCATCATCATACTGTTAAGTTGGGGCGTGGCCTTCTTTGAGTATTGTTTGACCATCCCCGCCAACCGCATCGGCTTCATTGGCAGTGGTGGCCCCTTCTCGCTCTTCCAACTAAAAATCATTCAGGAGTGCATCTCGCTGGTGGTCTTTACGGTGTTGGCTTTGGTGCTGTTCAAAACCGAGACCTTCCGCTGGAACTACATTGTATCGTTCCTCTTCATCCTCGCAGCGGTCTATTTCGCCTTCAAAAAATAGTCGGCGAATGGAAATGACGGTCGACGGTTGACGGTTGACGGTCGTCGGTCGTCGGTTGACAAAAAAAGACTCGGCAAAACTGCCGAGTCTTTTTTTTATTAAGCAAGTATCTTCTTGACCATTTCGCTGATTGCCTTACCATCGGCCAAGCCCGCCAATCGTTTGGTTGCCACGCCCATAACCTTACCCATCTGCTGTGGAGAGTCCACACCGAGTTCGGCCACAAGAGCTCTCAGTTGGGCCTCCAACTCCTCGGGCGAGAGCTGCTTGGGCAGATACTCCTCAATGGCGGCAGCCTGTGCGAGTTCGGCCTCGGCCAACTCGGGGCGGCCTGCCGAGGTGTACATCTCGGCCGACTCACGGCGTTGTTTCACCTGCTTCTGCATAATCTTCACAATGTCGGCATCGGTGAGAGTGATGCCCGCACCTGCGGTTTTGGCAATGAGGATTGCCGACTTCACCGCACGCAGTGCGTCGAGTTTCACTTGGTTGCGAGCCTTCATTGCGGCAGCAATATCGTTCTGGATTTGTTGTTCGAGTGCCATAGGTCTAAATCTTTTTTTAGTTCGTAGCACAAAGATACAATTTTTGCGTCAGAGCCACACATCGGGAGCAAAAAAAATCCATCCCCCACCCGTGAGGCTTTGTTGGTTCGTTTTTTGGTCGTACCTTTGGCAGTAATAATTTGTGAGATTATGAGTCAACTTTCGGAGTTCGTGGGTGCCAAAGTGGAGGCACAGCGAGCATTCTTCGCCTCGGGAGCAACACTCCCCTACAAGTTTCGCATACAGCAACTTAAACGCCTCTCCGAAGCCCTCGACGAGTGGGAAGCCCCGTTGTGTGAGGCCCTGTGGAAAGACCTACACAAGTCGAAGGAGGAGGCCATAATGACCGAGCTGAGTATCGTCAGGGGCGAGATTCGCAACCACATAGGCCACCTACGCCGTTGGATGCGCACACGCAGGGTCCCCTCCCCACTCAAAATGTTCCCCTCACGCACCCGCATACAAACCGAGCCACTCGGCACTGCGCTCATAATATCTCCGTGGAACTACCCCATACAACTCCTCCTCAACCCACTCGTGGGTGCAATCTCGGCAGGCTGTACGGCTGTGTTGAAAACCTCGCCCGCCGTACCACACACCTCGCAGGTGTTGGAGCGTTTGATTGGGCTCACATTTGACGAAAGGTACATTGTGACCTTTGGTGGCCATAGGGATGTCAACAGTGCCCTCTTGGAGCAGAAGTTTGACCTCATATTCTTCACCGGCAGTCCCTCGCTGGGACGTACTGTTATGGAGGCCGCAGCCAAGCACCTCACACCTGTGGTGTTGGAGTTGGGTGGTAAGAGTCCCTGCATTGTGACCCGTAGGGCCGATGTGGAGGTGGCCGCCAAGCGTATTGCGTGGGGCAAGACCCTCAACGCAGGCCAGACCTGCATAGCACCCGACTATCTGCTCATCCACTCCTCCCTCAAAGAGGAGTTCACCCGCCACTTCCGCAAGGCACTCCGCCAACTGCACGGCGACGACATTGCCCGGAGTCCACACTACGGGCGGCTTGTGAGCGAGAAGGCCTTTGACAGGGTGGCTGCCTACCTTGCCGACGGAGATGTGCTGGTGGGCGGAGCGACCAACCGCACCGAAAGGTACATCGAGCCAACCCTATTGGAGGTGCGCTCGGCGGATGTGGCCGTGATGAAGGAGGAGATTTTCGGCCCCGTGCTGCCATTGATGACTTTTGAGAGTTTGGACGAAGTGGTGGATTTTGTGAACGAGCGTCCCAAGCCCCTTGCACTCTACTTCTTCGGCTCGGCCGAGGAGAGCCGTAGGGTGTTGCGCCACACCTCGTCGGGCGGAGCGTGTGTGAACGATACGATTATGCACATCGCCAACGAGAGGGCCCCATTTGGTGGTGTGGGCAACTCGGGTATGGGCCACTACCACGGCAAGCGCAGCTTTGATGCTTTCAGCCACCAGCGCACCGTTGTTTCCACCCCCACCTGCATCGACCTGCCGCTGCGCTATATGCCCTACAAATTGTTCCCCCTGATAAAGAAATTGTTGTAGGCGGCAACCACTCTCAACCGCACAAAAACAAATGGCCGACCTGTTCGCAAGGTCGGCCATTTTGTTTTATGCGAATCTATCGCAGGGAACTACTGCCACGAGAGTTTCACGTTGTCCATACGAACAGCAGCAACAGTTGCTGTGAAACGCAAGCTAATAGTTTGCGAGCCAGCAGGAACAGAGAAGTTAAATGAAGGCTCTGCCAAATATGCGCTTGCCTCGGTAGTGCTTGTACCAATTTCATTCCAAGTGGTGCCACCATCTACGCTATATTCCGTCTTAAGACTCGAGCTCTTGTATGTGTGGTAGAAAGAAAGGTTAAGGTCTGTCTTGCCGTGAAGTTTGATACCACTTACTGTCAAGACACCACCTTGCTTGAACCACACGTACAAATCATCCATACCAACAACAGCAGCGTTTGCATAACGGGTCAATGTTGAGTTGGCATCGTGAGTGTAACTCACAGCTGCAACATTACCATCATAAACCAACATACCACCATTGTCGTAGGTATCCCACCTTGCGGGAGTGAATGTGGTATTTTTAGAAGTAACAGCCGAGCTATTTGAAAATGTACCATTGAAAGTATCCGAATAGAGGTGGTCTGTGGCTTCTGCTGAGGGAGCTTCATAGTCGTAAACAAGGGTTGCAGTGTTGTAGCTACCAGCCTTGAACTCAATGTCGCTGGTCGCGGTCGTCTCAACAACCTGTTTGCCGGTAGAGGTTTCGATGGTAACCTTAAAGGTCTCGCCGGTATTGAGGGTGAAGGGTGCAGTAACCACATAGAAGTCTGCGCTCTCGCCCTTTGCCAACTCCGCACCCTCTTTTACGGTCAGCGCACGCTCATTGAAAGTGGCGTTTGCCTTGGTGATGTCAATGGCAGGCTCGTCGGCGGTGAGGTCAATCCAGAAAGTACCAAAAATCTTATTCTCGCCACCATTGAGGGTGAGTTTGGTGATGGTGGTAGCAGCGTTGGAGTTGTTGGTAACGGTGAATTTGTGCAACACTGCAAGGTGTTTGAGTGCTACATTGGGAGTGCGAGTGTTGGTTACCTTACCTACCAAAAGGTCAGCACTCGAAACGTGTACCGAGTTGTTGTAGCCGGTCTGAGTCTGTGCGCCAATGGGGAAGTAGCCATCCTCTTTCGATTGGCCTTTGGGGGTCTTTATCTCCTCTGCACCATTGGTTTCACGCCAGGGAGCAAGCACATACCAATCGTAGTTTACGCCATCCTCAAAAGGCACATCAATGCCCTCGCCTGCAACGAACACGCCGGGTTGTGCCTCCTGATTCTCGTCAACCTTTGTAACGAAGTGGAGGTTGGCCGAATAGTCTGCGGTACCGGTGGGAGCATTGAACACAGCGAGTTGGTCGCTACTGCTCCAAGACAACGAGTAGTCGTCGTGGAGGATGGTACGGTGTGTGGGCAGAGTGGCGCGGAGCACAAACTCAGCGGGCTCCTCAATGGTGGGTTCATCAGGAGTAACGGGGATTGTTGGTTCGTCTACGGGCTCGTTCTGGCAGCTTACTACTGCGAGTGCCAACACAGCAGCACCAAAAAATTTGAATGTCTTTTTCATAGTCGTCTATCTGTTTTGTTTGTTTACATTTCTTGTTTTTACACCAGAGTCTACTTCCACCAATCGGTGTTACCCTCTTCCCACTCCTCGGGAATCATAACATCCACGGGAATGCTGGCGGCGATACCATTCTCGATAACTACCTCCTCCTGCTCGATGGCAGGTGCGTTGTACTGTTCTCTTTTCATAGCGTTTTCTTCTATTTAATTATTTTGAAATATGTTTTCAGGCCATTCTGGCTATCGGTGCCAAGCCAGAGAGTGTATTTACCCTCCTCAACAGCCAGCACCATATCGCGGTTGTGGAACGCCAAGCGGCTCACGGGCAACTCAAACTCCACCTTGCGGCTCTCGCCTGCGGCGAGGGTTACACGCTGGAAGCCTTTGAGCTCCTTCATTGGTTGGGTGACGGATGCTGTCTTGCGGCCGGTGTAGAGTTGCACCACCTCGGTGCCCTCCCTTGTGCCACTGTTCTTCACAACAACACTCACACGGATGGTATCGTCGGCCGTCACTGCTGTCTTCTCAATGGCGATGTCAGACAACTCAAAGGTGGTGTAGCTCAAACCATAGCCAAAGTGGAAGAGTGGCGAGGGGGCAACGTCCAGATAGGAGGAGGTGTGTCCCATAACCGACTGGTAGGCCTCGCGAGGAATACTGTCGAGGTTACCCTCGGTACCCTTTGCCCTATGGCTGGTGTGTTTGTGGTTGTAGTAGATTGGAATCTGTCCCACGTTGCGGGGGAAGGTAACGGGCAGTTTGCCCGAGGGGCTACTCTTGCCAAAGATGATGTTGGCCAGCGCCTTACCACCCATAGTACCGGGGTGCCAAGCATACAAAATAGCGTCGGAAATCTCCACCTGGCGAGCAATGGTCAGCGGCCTACCTGCCATAAAGACAGTAACAAGAGGGGTGTCAACCTCTGCCACAGCCTCCAACATCTGGCTCTGGGCACCCTGCAAGTCGAGCGACGAGAGCGAGTGGGCCTCACCCGACATCATCTGCTCCTCACCCACAAATGCCAACACCACATCGGCCTTACGAGCTGCCTTTTGCATCTTCTTAAACTCAGCAGTCGACTTATCGCGAGGGTGGGTAAGGCAGGGGATGTAGTCAATCACCACCCTATCGCCCCACTCCTCACGCAGAGCCATAATGGGAGTCACGGAGTGTGTCTTGTCGCCATCCAGCGCCCAAGTACCCATCTGGTCATAGGGTGCATCGGCCATGGGGCCAACAACAAGTACCCTCTTAACATCCTCGCCCAGAGGCAACACGCTCTCGTTTTTGAGCATCACAACACTCTCCTCTGCCAAGCGGCAAGCGGTGTTGAGCACCTCCTCGGAGTAGATATCGCTCTTCTCGGCGGTACGAGCATAGGGTTGCTCAAAGAGTCCGAGCTCCATCTTGAGCTTCAACACACGGCGCACAGCCTCGTCCAGCACAGCCTCATCAACCTCGCCCTTCTCAATGAGATCTTTGAGGTGGAGCAGATAGGACCTCGACGACATATCAACATCGCATCCTGCCACAATACACTGCTGGGCAGCATCCCTCTTATCGTGGGCTACACCGTGGGGAATGAGTCCCGCAACCGAGCCCCAATCGCTCACAACAACACCCTCAAAGCCCCACTGCTCCCTGAGAAGCTCGGTGAGCAACCAGCGGTTACCCGTCGAGGGCAGACCGTCGTTGTCGTTGAAAGAGGTCATAATCGAAGCGCAGCCATCGTCCACACACGCCTTGAAGGGAGGAAGATAGACATCCCTCAGGGTGCGAGGAGGAATAGTTGTGGTGTTGTAGTCGCGTCCACCCTCGGCATCGCCATAGCCAACAAAGTGTTTGGCACAAGCAGCCATAGAGGTCTGATCCGAGAGCGACTCGCCCTGGTAGCCCCTCACAACAGCAGCCGCAAGGCGACCAGCCATATAGGTATCCTCGCCAAAACTCTCGGCAATACGGCCCCAACGTGCATCACGTGCGATGTCCATCATTGGTGCAAACGCCCAGCGAATACCCCTCTCGGTGGCCTCCAAAGCGGTGTTGCGTGCCGCAGCCTCAATCAACTCCTCATCCCACGAGGCAGCCATACCCAGAGGAATGGGCAACACGGTGTTGAAACCGTGGACCACATCACGAGCAAACAGCAGAGGAATACCCGCAGGGCTCTCCTCAATGGCCACTCGCTGCAACTCGTTGGTAACCGCAGGGTCTACAATATTCATAATGGAGGTAAGGGTACCCCTACGCACCTCATCTTTGATTTTCTCAACATCACGGCGACCATCCATCTGGTTAAGTTGGCCTATCTTATCCTCGATGGTCATCTTGGAGAGCAACTCCTCCACCCTCTGGTCGATGCTCTGCTGGGCAAACACACAGAAAGGAAGAAGCGCAAACATCAAATATGTTACAATTCTCTTCATTTGTGATTGTATATCTACTTACATTTACTGTTTAACAAAAAGGACTGCATCGGCACGCATCGTTGCATCGGCCGAGGCGTTGGTGATGGCAACCGTAACAGCAGCACCCTCTTCGAAATCATAGGTACCCAGCAGGGCCCAATCGCCCGAAGTCTGGCCCAACACTCCCAACTCATCACGAGCGAAGGTGGTGTTGTAGACCTTATCGCCAGAGGTGATCACAAACGAGGTGGACGAGGTGAGAGTCTTGTTGGCACTCTGATAGCTATACACTGCCCACTTGCCAGATGTGGGAATACTCTCCACGCTGAACTTCACACTCTGGGGTTTGGAGGTGGGTTTGAGTTCGTAGAACGAGAGGCCATAGCCACCCTTACCACGAGCCTTCCACAGTTTGTCGGCAACCACACTTGCATCCGAGTCGTCAATCAGAATGTCGGGTACCGAGCCATCCATATAGGGGTCCTTGTTCAACACAGCATTGATGTCGCAGCTGCAAACCTTCTGCACATCAACACCACCCTGCTCCATCGCCAAAGCAACAGCCACTGCTGCCGACTGGCCCAGCACCATAAACACGGGCTCCATACGGATTGAACCGTAGGCGATGTGGCTTGCCGAAAGGCACACGGGAACAATAAGGTTTGTACATTGCTCCCTCTTGGGGGTGATGGAACGGTAGGCAATCGGATAGGGCAGACCACCGCCAATCTCCACATTACCCTCGTTCTTGACCATCCTCTTGCCATCCTTCTCAATCACAATGCGCTGGCAGTTGTGGGAGTCCATCTGATAGGCAGCCATACCAACACCATCGGTAACGGTTGTGCGGCCCTGGCAATCGGCCTGGGTGGCAACATACTCGCCCACCATACGCCTTGCCTCACGAATATAGAGTTGGGGAGTCCAGTGGCCATTGTTGACATACTCATCCTTGGGGTAGCCCCACAGCTGCATCCTCTTACGCAACAACTCGGGCACACGCTCGTCGTGGCCGATGAAGTAGAGAAGGCCTTTGGTGTAGTCAGTGTGGGCATCAATTATCGCCTGACGCTCCTCGTAGGAGGCCTCGGGATAGTTGTGGTTCATACCAATCATATCGCTCGAAAAACCGCCTCGGTTGTTCACGTCGGTCTTGCCATTGGGCATACGGCTCCAAATGAAGTAGTCGTTGAGGGAGAGCTTTTCGGGCTGTACCTCCATCAAGCGGAGCCACAACTCATAGCGGGTAGAGTCGTAGTTCTCGGGGCGAGTGATGGGAATCATATTCTTGGGCTCGTCCGTCAGACAGATACGGTAGTTGTAGGCCTGCACCATATTGTCGGCCGTACCATTCTCTGCCACCTCGGCGGGCGAGATACCCCACAACAGACCACTCTCCGGATTGCCTTTCTCCTTGTAGGGGTCAATACCGTCGGGGAATTGGTGGCGGTCCATAAGCTCCACGCCGTTGTAGGTCTCACCATACTGTGCGTTGGCCTCCCTACCTACGGTGTACTCCACACCCGAACGAGCCATCAGGTCGCCCTCATAGGAGCAATCGATGAAGTAGTCGGCCTTGATGGTCTTTGTACGCGAGGGTTTCTGGGAGCTCTCCACCAGGATGCTCACGATGCGGGTGCCCTCTTTGTGGCTCTCGCGGATGCGATACTCGTCCATCAGGGTGATGTTCTGGTGGTCGATGTAGTCGCGCATAATGGCCTCCGCCACCGAAGGCTCAAAAATCCACTGCTCCAAGCGGCCATAGTGTGCGCCCACCTTGCGGTAGAACTGCTTTGCCACACCCGAAATTACCTGCTTGTTGCCGATGTCGGTAAAGCCCAATCCGCCGGTGGTCATACCGCCGATGTGGGTAGTAGGTTCTACGAGCACCACGTTCAGTCCCTGCTGTGCTGCCGAGTAGGCAGCCACAACACCTGCCGAAGTGCCGCCATAGACACACACATCATAGTCGGCAGGCTGGTTGCAACCGCCCAATGCGAGGGCGGCTGCAACAACCATTATAATTCTCGAAAATTTCATACCTATTACAATACCTCTACAAGTTTCAGGTTATCAATACGAACGTGGTTAGTACCATCATTTTCCGTAAATCTAATAGAGATTGTCTCTGCGCCACCCTGGATGGTAAACTTGTGCTCTGCGGTCTCAAAGGAACCGGTGGTAGCGCCAATCTCCTGCCAAGTAGCACCGCCGTCTAGCGAGTAGTCAACCTTAATCTTCTGTGCTGCCTGCGAGTAGGTCAGTTTGAGCGAGGTTGCACCGTGCAACTTGATGCCATCAACCTGGAACCAACCCTTCTTGGCCTTTCGGAACCAGAGATAGGTACCATCCATATGTGCAACACTCGAAGTGTCATATTTGGTAAGGCAAACATCCACGCCATCGCAGGTATATTTCAGAGCCGTAACATCGCCATCGTGTACCTCACAGCCCTCCATTGCGCCATTGTTAGGAATCATCTCTTCGGGATTCTCAGGGTTGGCAACCATAAAGGTGTTGTAGTCTACAATCTTGTTAGGCTTGAACTCTGTAGCAGAGTTACCCGAAACTCCGCCCTGGGTAGTATTGTGTGCTGTGGTGTTACTAATAGACATCGAAGTGTCGAAAATCTCGCTCCAAAGCATCTTGCCCACAGCGTCGGCCTTGATGACCGAAACGGTGTAGAGTGCCTCGGCAACGTTATTCTTCACATCGGTTACCACGAAGTGGAACGAGATGGTCTTGCCAACATCCTCCGCAGCAGGAGTGTAAGAGAAGGGATAAGAGAAGGTCTTCTGGTCGGTGAAGTCTTTCTTCGAAGCGTAGGCCACATCGTTCTTGAACACCTCGATGGATTTGAGGATGTTGCCACACTCAACCGTCAAGTTGAACGACACGGTTGCATCGCTGTATATACTCTCGGGCTGGCCCTCGGGAATGCTTGCAACAAACTCCACAGCGTTGGCCGTAATCCACAGAGCATAGTCCACACTCTGGGTGTAGCCATCGGCGGCCGTTGCCTCGAACACAAAGTCGAGAGTCTCGCCAAACTGCGAGCCCTTGACCACATATTTGAAGGTGTATTCGGCCTCGGTGGGAGCGTCGGTCCAACTCTTGGCACTACCCTCCAACTCCTCGCCATTGAGCAAGGTGTGGACGCTTGCCAAGCCACCCGAGTGGGTAATCTTGAAATTGTAGGTAACCTCCTCATCGGGAGCAGCCATGACGGGTGCCTCGGCGTTGAGAAGTGTGAAGAGGATGCGCTCGTGAGCAGGCTCATTACCCTCCCCGGGGCCCTCCTCAGGACCACACGCCACAAAGGCCAACGAGCCAACGAGTGCGGTCAAAATCAGATAAAGTTTTTTCATTGTCATATAGTTTTAATAGTTCTATTTAGCTTGGAAGGGAATACAAGCCATCGCCAACTTGTGGTTAGCCTCGTCGATAGCGTAGACATAGAGGCGATAGGCACCTGCACCAGGGGCCGTGAAGGTGATGGTAGGTTTGGTGGGGTCGGCGATAAGGCCGGCAATACCATCGGGCATAGAGCCGTTGGCCAAAGCCTCGCCCTCCTTGTTGATAAACCAACGGTAGGTGAGAGGTTTGCCGGTGGGCGAAGTTGCCTCAACGGTGGCGGTATTATCCTTTGAGTTGGCAACAACGCTCACTCCTTCGGTGGAAATCTTACCATTGAGGGTCATCTTCTGACGATTCTCAATGCGGGGTGCGGGATTCTCCACAGCCTTGCCGGTCCAGCAAGCCGAAATCTCATCCACGCCGCCAAACGAGTTCTTCTGTTTATCGAAAAGACCATACCACGAAAGCACCTCGCCGTGGGTTTGGAAGCCCCATAGGAAGATGAACGAACCAATACAGCCCTGGCTCTCTTTGGCCTTGATGTCGTTCTTCCAAATTTGGCTGTAAATGGCAGCCTTCTCGGTGGAGGTCATCTCTTCGAGCGCCTTGTTTGTGCCGCTGGAAATCCACGACAACTCCTTGGGGTCGGTGTTTGAAGTCAAAGCCCAGGTACCACGAGGACCAAACTCGGTAATCATCCAGGGTTTATCCCAGCCGGCCGACTTCACATTGGTAGCCACGCCACCCACACCATTATAGTAGGAGTTGACCGAGAGGATGTCGATGCTTGGAGCATACTGCATCAGGGGTTTGAGTTTGTTGTTGACATCCGAGTTGGAGAATGCGATGGTTGTGGGGTGGTTGGGGTCCTCCTCGTGAATCATCTTGGCAACCTCCTCCACATATTTGAAGTAGACAGCATTCTTTGCCGCATCGCTTGTCTCAAACTCGTTACCAATCGACCAGCACATCACTGCGGGGTGGTTGCGGAAGCGGCGCACCCAGGTGCGGTGGTTTTCGAGTTGCTCCTTGATGGCCGCAGCATTTGCGGGAGAGGAGTAGTCGAACACTCCGCTATCCTTCATACCGAGTCCCACGTTTACATAGACACCACTCTCATAGGCCTCGTCAAGGACCATCCTGGTTGTATATTGGGTCTTGGCATCGGGAGCCTCTTTGATACCATAGGTACGGACTGCATTGCCGCCCCACTTTTTAACCTCGCCATAGAAGTTGTTGGTGGCTGCGCCGTTGATATAGAACACCTCGCCATCTTTCAGCAGTCGCCAAACACCATCCACCTTTCGGGTTTCAAATTTGGTAACATTCTGCACGTCATCAAAAAATGGTTGGCTGGGGGTGGGAATTATTGTCTGACGCTCATCGTCGCACCCCATTAGTGCAAGGGCGCCAACGAGTGTAAGCACTACATTAAATACTCTTTTCATATCTATCGTTCTACTCTTTGAGTGTGTTTAACTTTCTTATCGGAAGGGGTGAGGAATTGTCCCAACTCTTCGAGTTTGGCGCGGAGCGAAGGATAGTCTACATCCTGCACTGCGCACTTGGCATTGATGGCCTCAACGGCAGCCACAGCAGCCGACTGACCGAGAACCATATAGGTGGGTTCCATACGAATGGTTGTGTAGGCAACGTGAGATGCCGACAAGCAGACGGGAACCAAGAGGTTCTGACACTCCGCCCTCTTGGGGGTGAGCGAATAGTAGTCGATGGCATAGGGCTTGGTGCTGGTGAAGATACCACCCTCCACAATCACACCTCCATCGCCTGCCACATAGGACACAAAGTGGCAGTCCATCATATAGGTACCGATACCCACCGAGTGCTCCACAGGGATACGCTCCGTCTTCTGCACGTTGTGCTGGGTCATAACCTTCTCACCCACCATACGTCGTGCCTCACGCACATAGATTTGGTAGGGGAAGCCGCCATTCTCCACAAACTCATCTTTGGGCCAGCCCCAACGAAGCATCTCCTGACGGATGTGCTCGGGGACACGCTCGTCGTGGCCCAAGCAGTAGAGCATACCAACGGCATAGTCCTTGTGCTCCTGCTCCATACGCGCCCTAACCTCATAGTCGCCCTCGGCATAGCCGGTACTTGCACCAAAGAAGTCGAGGTGGTTGGTGTCGGTCTTGCGGTTAGGCATCGGGGTGAAGGTGATGATGTTTTTGAGTTGCAAGTCGGGCTCCATTGCGAAGCGGCGAATTACAATCTCATAGAGTGCCGGATTGTAGTTGGCAGGCTTCTCAATAGGAATCAGGTTTGCAGGGTCATCGGTGAGAGTTACACGATAGCAATATGCCTGTGTACGGTGGTCGCCCTGGCCCAGCTCGCCATACATCTTGGGAGCCACATAGGGGATCAGTTCGCCATCGGTGCCATTCAGATAGGGCGACGTGGCGATGAAGTTGAAGTTGCGGATACCGGCCAAGTCCTCGCCATACTGCTCGGTGCTCTCCCTGCCGATGATGTGCGACACTCCTGCGGCAGCCATAAGGTCGCCCTCATAGGAGCAGTCAAGGAACATCTTGGCTTTCACGGTAGTGCCGTCCAAAAGGCGGATGGAGCGAATCTTACCACCACGCACCTGTGCGCCATTGGCAAGATCAAGGGGAGCATTGTAGAGCACCTCAACGCCTGCCTCGGCAAGCATATCCTTCATAATGCGCTCGGCAACACCCGACTCATAAACCCACTGAATTTGGCGAGCATCGTTCTTACCCGTGAAGGTACGCTTCTTGCTCGACTCAAAGAACTCCTCGCGGGTCTGATTGCGCCACACGCCACTCTGGGTATAGTAGTCCCAAATGCGGCCATAGAACTCGGCAGCGATACCGCCCACCTGGTCCTGACGGTTGATGTCGGTAGCCGTGAGGCCCGAAGTAGCCAGACCACCAACGTGGGTGTTTTTGGAAACAAGCAGTGTCTTCTTGCCGAGCCTTGCCGACTGGATGGCAGCCACAACGCCCGAAGCACTCTCACCATAGACACACACCTCGGTTTTGAGGGTGGCACCCTGTGCCGACAGTGCGGCACAGAGTGTCAATAGTATGATTGATAGTTTCTTCATTACATCAACTTGTTTTTAGTATCCAACATTCTGGGGGAAGTTCTCTGCACCCATATTGATAATCTCCTCCTCGGGGATGGGCCAGCGCACAAAGTGGGGATTAGCAGGAAGGTTGGTACGGCCCGCAAGCGAAGCCTGCCAGCCCTCGTTACCTGCATATTTCCTCACCTGGTCGATGAGAATACCAAGGCGTTTGAGGAAGTACCAGCGGTCGTTCTCGAAGCACATCTCACGAGCCTCCTCGTCAATGATGTCTTGGAGAGTGAGCGTAGCGGTAAATTCGGCATTACCCGCCCTCTGCCAAGTCTTGTTGTAGTAGTATTTGGCTTTGGTCTGATTGCCCAAGCGGAGAGCCGCCTCGGCACCCATGATATATACATCAGCCAAGCGATAGAGGATAATATCCTTGTAGCCCCTCGAAGCGAAGAGCTCACGAGTGGTTACATCGCCGTGCTTGGTGCAACCGGGCAGGATGTCCTGATCAACCGAGCCATCTTTGGTTTCGGGGAAGTATTCACCGGGCTTAACGATTGTCTTACCATACTGAACATTTGCGTTGCTGGTGTTTTTATAGCGGTGGATAAACCAATCGTTGTAGCGTTTATCTTTTGTCTTGTTGTAGAGCGACAGCAGATAGGGGTTAGGCAAGCAACGGCCATAGGTGTAGCCCCAGTTTTCCACCGTGCACGAATCCTCCACATCACCACCCAGAGGACGGCGATACATAGAGATAAACAGGGTGGAGAATTGGTGTCCTTTGGGGGTTGTGGTCGAGAGGTTACCACCGGGGTTCTCGCTCCACTGCTGCACCATCAGGGCCTCCGAGTGGTTCAGGTCGGCACCCTCAAAGACCTCCTTGGGCGAGTCGAGCAGCTTGTAGTAGCCACACTCGTCAATGGCGTCAGCCATATCCAGAGCCGTTTTCCAATCCTTCTTCCACAGAGCAACCTTTGCCAGAATGGCACGAGCGGCAGCCTGATTGAATCTACCGGGCATTGTGGATGTCCAATCGAGGTTCTCGATAGCATAGCCGAGGTCGGCATAGAGAAGCTCATAGACCTCATTTGCACTTGCGGGACGATACTCACGTTTGTCGTTCACATTCTCCCACGTTACGGGCTCGGTGTTGAGCCAGATGCGGTCGTAGGTGCGGAACAACAAGAAGTATGACTGAGCACGGAAAGCCTTGGCCTCGGCAAGTGTCTTTTTCAACTGAGGTGTAGCCTCCATCTGCTCACCGGCAGAGATAATCTCGTTACACCTACAAATAATCTGATACATACGAGTCCACATCCTGGACACCTGCGCAGCCGAAGGTTTGAGGTGGTTGGGGTCGTAGATACCATAGAAGTTACCCGTACCGCCATTGGTCATAACGATATCGGTACCTCGTTCAACAGCCCAATGGGTGTTATTCTCAGCATCGTCGCCCAGATAGTTACGATGGAGCACATAGAGTGCCGACACTGCAAGGTCCAAACCACCCTCGGAGTTGAAAATATAGTCCTGCGAATACTGTGTTTTGTTCTCCTCCATCAGGAAGTCGGTGCAGGAAGTAAAGCCAACTGCTACAAGCAGCAATAGTGTTATATATTTTTTCATAGTTGTATTTCTCCTTGATTGGTTTTAGAATGAAACATTTACACCAAAGAGTACAGTGCGAGGCTCGGGATAGCTACCCGGGTTCTGCTCCGGACCATAGCCGATAACATCCGTCATTGTCCAGATGTTGGTCAGCGTTGCATACATCCTCAACGACTGCATCGAGAGCGCCTTGGTTACCTTCTTGGGGAAGTTGTAGCCGATTTGCACATTCCTCAGACGCACAAACGAAGCGTCCTGATAGCCGAGAGAGGTGATGTAGGCGGGGGCCTGTGTCATATTGGGAGCGGGTGCCTCGTTGGAGGGGTTGTTGGCCGTCCAATAGTTACGGCGCACACCATTACGCTTACCGGTCATATCACCACCCTGATTGAAGCTTGTCAGGTAGGAGTTGTAGCGAGTACCTCCGGCCGAAACATACAACTCGGCTCTCACGTCGAAGCCTTTGTAGAAGATACCCGTGGAGAGGGTGCCAATCCAATCCGGATCGCGGTACATAATCACACGGTCCTTGTCGTCGAGTTTGCCATCGCCACTTGCATCCTTCACCCTGATTGCACCTGGTTTAGCGTCTGGCATATGTGAGGAGGCGATGTCGTCGTCCAACTGCCAGATGCCGTCGAAGGCGTAGTCGTAGTAGACATTCATAGGCTCGCCAATGAACCAGTTGTTGTTCACATCGTTCTTGGGCTGGCCGTTCTCGTCGAGCGAGCCATCGATGCGGACAATCTCGTTTTTGTTCTTTGCGAAGGTCAGATCCACGGTCCACTCAAACTCTTTGGTCTTAACGGGCACAAGGTTGAGGGTAACCTCCACACCTTTGTTGTTCACGCGGCCCATATTGACCAATTGGTTCGAATAGCCGGTAGATTGGCTCAACGACTTAGCCACCAGCAGGTCGGTGGTGTCGGTGTTGTAGAGCTCCACGCTACCACCGATGCGGCCTCCGATGAAACCGAAGTCGATACCGATGTTGGTCGAGGTCGAGGTCTCCCATTTGAGGTTGGGGTTAGGCAGAGTGGTATCGGGCAGGTAACCCACCATAGGATAGGTACCGAACTCATACATATACTTGTCGGCCAGACCGAGGGTGGTATAGGGCGAGATACCCTGGTTACCAACCTGACCATAGCTCAGACGGAATTTGAGGTTGGAGATCCACTCCATATTCTTCATAAACTCCTCCTCGTTCACCCTCCACGCAAACGATGCCGAGGGGAATACGCCATATTTATTACCGGAGCCAAACACCGAAGAGCCATCCATACGAACAGCCGCAGTGAACAGGTAGCGGTCCTTGTAGTTGTACCTCACACGTCCCAGCAGCGAGAGCATCTTACGCTCGGAGAGCTGGTAGGTGGGGACACCGTGCTCGATAGCCGAGCCGATGGCGTGGTAGGAGAGGTCATCGTTGGAGAAGCCCGTACCGGTGATACCCAGCGACTTCCAGGTGATGTAGTTGACACTCTGCATCAAGGTGGCGTCAATCTTGTGGTCGTCGCCAATCTTGGTGGAGTAGTTGAGGATGTTCTCCACCAGGTAGTCGAAATAGTCGCTCTGCGAAAGAGTGGCCTTACCCTGTGTGGTTGCACCTGTGGTGTGGTTGATACCGAGGTAGGAGCCGCTATCGACGTTACGCTCCGAGAGGCTCGTGTTGAGGCGATAGGACAATCCGGAGGCAATCTTCCAATCGGCAAAGAGGTTAATCAACAGGCGGTCCGTCTGGCTACGGCTCTCTGCATTGTTGATGTTCCACAAGGGGTTGAAGTGCGACTCACCGGCCAGGGTAACGTCCTTGCGGAGAGTAACGCCATCATCCTCATAAACCTTTGCCAAAGGAGGCATTGTTACGAAGCTGTTGAACGAACCATCGGTGCTCTGTTTCCACGCACGCGAGAAGGAGAGGTTGGCTCCCATAGAGATATTCTTGGTGATTTTGTGGTCGATGTTCAAACGTCCCGACACCTTCTCAAAGCCCGAATTGAGCACCATACCGTCCTGGGTGTAGGCACCAATACCGAAGGCATATTTGGTCTTGTCGTTACCCGACTGCACCAACACGTCGTGTTTCTGCTGGAAGGCTTTGCTAATCATCAGTTTCTCCCAATCAACCCATTCGCCCGACTCGAACACATCGAGCATCAAGCCCGTGAGGCAGCTCTTCGTGTCGAACGAGCCATAGGCATTGTAGTATGCCTCGGCACGATAGTATGCCCACTCCTCGCCATTGTAGAACTCGAAGTTGCGGTTGATGTCCTGCACTGCGGCATAGCCACTATACGACACTTTCAGTTTGCCCACCTGACCACGTTTGGTGGTAATGAGAATCACACCATTTGCTGCCCTCGCACCATAGATGGACTGCGACGAGGCATCTTTGAGAATCTCCATCGACTCGATGTCGTTGGAGTTGATATCGTCGATACTGCTCATTGGCACACCATCCACGATGTACAAGGGAGCATTGTCGCCCGACAACGAGCGACGGCCACGAATCAGCACCGAAGAGGTACCACCTGGTTCGGCACTACCAAGAGTAACGTGTACACCGGCAGCTGCGCCCCTGAGCATCTCACCCAACGAAGTGGTAGGGGTGGCGTTGAGCTTCTCGGTCGACACCGAGGCAATAGCACCCGTAACATCACTACGCCTCTGGGTACCATAACCAACCACGATAACCTCTTCGAGCATCTGGAAGTCCTCTTTGAGAGTGTACTTCGCACCCGACTTGCCGGCCGTGATGATTTGGCTCGCATAGCCCACACACGACAGTTCCAACTTCTCGCCTTTGGCCACTGCAAGCTCGAAGCGACCATTCACATCCACAATGGTTGCGTTGGCCATATTGCTGAGAGAAATGATGGTCGCACCGATGACAGGCTCACCGTTCTTGTCCACCACATAGCCCACAAAGTGGTTGCTCTTGGCCGCTGCAACACTTGCTTGTTGCTTCGGTTCTGCTCCTTTTTCGAGAACAATGTTACCATCGATGATGGAACATTTGATGTTGTCGTTCTCGAAAATCTTACCCAAAGTAACCAATACGTCCTCCCCTTGGGCATCAATTGTCACCCTGCGAGATGTGTTCACAATCTTGTCGCTGTAAAAGAATGTGTAGCCGCTTTGCTGCTCTATGGTGGCAAAAACCTCACTCAACGGAGCGTTCTTAACCCTCAAAGAGATATTGCGGTTTTGGGCATAACCCTCCGACAACACCAGCGAACACACAAGACAGAGTAAAAATAGTCTGATGTTCTTCATAAAAATTTGGTTTAAGATTAGTTGTTTTGTTTATTGTTGTTTGAATTTGTGTGTCTAAAACGAAAGCTTCACACGGTCCTTGCCCCATCGTGGCACGTTTAGTAAATCTCTATTACTTCGTGCCCGTTGACCACATTGGCACCATACTGATCAATGGGTTTGAATCGCATCTTGGAGGAGCGTTTGAAGTGTTCGAGAATAATGTCGAGTCTTTGGTCGGTAAACATACCCGTGAAATTGTGGTCATAGTAGGACGAGTTCTTAACCACAAACTCCACATTAAAACGGTTCTCAATCATACGCAACGCCTCCTCAAAGGGAGTCCTGTCGAAAATCATACGTCCCTCCTTCCACGAAGCCGTCGCCGAGGTGTTCACACTCTCCACTCCCCATTGGCGCGACACGGGGTTGATGTTCACCCTCTGGCCGGGACTGAGCATTATGGTGTGGAGCTGGTTGTCGCTACCATCGAAGGTCATCTTCACACTACCCTCCACAAGGGTGGTACGAACATCACGCCCACTCCTCTCGTAGGCATCAATGTTAAACTCCGTACCCAGCACCTCCACCTCCATAGCGTTGGTCTTGACCACAAACTTGTGCTGCTCGTCTTTGGCCACATCAAAATAGCCCTCACCCACAAGCTCCACACGCCTCTCGCTGCCCTGAAAACGTACGGGATATTTGAGGTAGGAGTTGGAGTTGAGCCACACCTTACTACTGTCTGGCAGGGTAACACACGACACCACACCCGAAGTGGTCCTCAGTTCCACAAACTGCATCGCCTCCTCCACCTGGGCCGGCCTGCTCATAAAAAAGAGTGCCAACGCAACAATGGGAATGAACAACACCGCAGCAACGCGGCCTACACGATTCCAAAGTTCACGCCTACGGGCCGCCGCAATACGTCCCTGTACCTTACGCAAGGCCGCGCAGGTGTCTACCGCCTCCATTGTCTGCAACGTGTCGTCCACACAGCAGAGCCAATAGAGTTGATGGGCGATTTTGCGATTCTCCTCCGAGAGATTAATCCACGCCTCAACCTCCACACGCTCTTGCTCCGAAAGTGTATTATTGAAGTATTGAAACAATTTTGCTTCCATATATTGATACCTAAATGTATTATTCATATTATTCACCATACTATTATATTTTATAGACAACCCTGCAACAAATTTCCCTAAACACCTCACATTTTTTTGCAACAAGCTACAACTCATCACAAAAAAACAGTACCTTTGTGGGACTACCAATGCTACTATGACCCAACCCATTGAAACAGATCTCCAACTGTGCCAAAAAATTATTGGCGGCGACAGGAAGGCTTATGGGACTCTTTTTGAGAGGTTCTACCCCCGACTGTGCGCCTATGCCAGCCAATGGGTTTCGCTCGAAGATGCAGAGAATGTGGTGCAGGATATATTCCTGTGGATATGGCAGAATCACAGCGATTTGCACATCGAAACATCGGTGCGTACCTACCTCTTTACCGCCACACGCAATCGTTGCCTCACGCTCATCAATCGTGGCAAAGTGAGCCAAAAGGTTATCAATAACCTACAACAGAGTGCCAACGAACGCTTCGAAAGCCCCGATTTCTACATCCTTGATGACCTGATGTCGAAACTCAACACAGCCCTCGACACCCTTCCTGACAGCTACCGGGAAGCCTTTGTGTTGCACCGCTTCAACAACAAGAGCCACAAAGAGATAGCAGGCGAAATAGGGGTATCACAAAAGACCATTGAGTATCGTATCTCGCAAGCCATCAAAGCCCTGCGCATTGCCCTGAAAGATTTCTTACCAATGCTCCTGCTGATTTTACCCCCCCCCAATAAGCTAAGACTAAATTACAGATTTTCAATGCGTTAGAGCCAATATTCAAAACCACCCCTAAACCACTTTTGACTATGAAACGTTTTCTGCTACTGCTCATCGCCCTCACACTCGCTTTGGGTATTGTCTATGTTGCCACCGAGGATGTGGAAATCCCGTTCCTCACCGAACTACTATCCAAAGAGTCGGCTCCAGAAGTTGCGCCCGCAGCTGCGCCCACTCAATCCGCACAACCCCAACCCAAGGCAGCCCCCAGGCACTCGGCACCTAAACCCACACCCAAGGCAGCCCCCAAACAGTCGGCACCTAAGCCTACAACCAAACCTGCACCTGCGCCTGCACCAAAGCCCGTCGACACCAACCACCTCACCTTCAAGGGAGTATATATCACGGGCACCTTACGTGACTATGTCAATTCGATGAAGAGTGCCGGGTTCCGTTTGGTTAGCAGCGGCGACGGCGTGGCCCGTATGAGTGGCGACTTTGCCGGCTTCAAGGGGTGTACATTGCTGGTGTCGACCATCGACAACCACGACCTCGTGTGCAGTATCGATGTCCTATTCCCCGAGCAGGAACAGTGGGGCGAACTCCACGGCGACTACTCCACCCTCAAAAAGATGCTCACACAAAAGTATGGCTCCCCCGCCTCGTGCGTGGAGAAATTTCAGAGTAGTTATGGTAGAGATGATAACATGAAAATGTACGGAGTTAAATTTGATAATTGCAAGTACATCACGACATTCAACGCCCCCAAGGGTAGGATTACGCTTCGTATAGACCACGACGACTACGACTGCTATGTACGCCTGACCTACACCGATAAGGTCAACTCCGCCGCCGTCCTATCCACAGCAATGAGCGACTTGTAGGAGGAGGAAAATTCAAAGAGGGATTTCAAAATAGTCAGGGACTGCAATGAAATGACCCCAAAAGTTTTTTCCCAAAACTTTTGGGGTCATTTCACAACGAGTGTCGCCCTCGGCTTTTTAGAGGATTGGCCAACACGTTGTGTTGCCCTTTCCTCTCCTGCTGCCGCAGGGGCGCTTTCAAAGCAAACAATGAGCAAGGGCGACAACAAGTGTCGCCCTCCTTTTTTTTGTTATGCGGGGTGTATGTGAACAAGTTCCCACACCCCGCACAACAAAAAAAGGTGAAACTTTCGTTTCACCTTCTCATTGTTTGCTTTGAGCTGTTTCCGAGGATTGAACTCGGGACCTCTTCCTTACCAAGGAAGTGCTCTACCACTGAGCTAAAACAGCATTTACTTCCTAAAAGCGAGGCAAAAGTACAACGAGTTTTTTTATTGTGCAACTTTTTCGCACTTTTTTTTCAAAAATTCTACAACCTCACAGCAAACCATTATTCATTATAGACAACGCAATTAGTTGATGACCAAGCATATTGGGGTGTATACCATCGACACAAAGAAGATTTTTCCAACCACCAGAATAGTCGCAAAACGGATGTGTAATGTCGCAAATAACCACCCCCATAGCCTCCGCAACATCAAACAATACCTCGTTATAACTCTCGTGCCAGCGGGATATCCTCTCAACATCTCCTCCCATCCAGCACAAAATATTTGCCCTATCCACATCATTCATCCCACGACTAAAATAGTCAAAGTAGGAGGAAGATGAGATAGGAGGCAACGAAAGCAACACCGGCACAGAACCCAACGCACGCACCCTCTCAATCAATGAGATGAGCGACACACGAAACTCATCCAAGCCCGTCTTTGGAAAATGCACGCCCTGGGGGTTTTGGGCTATACGTTTCCAATAGAAATCGCAATCGTTGCCACCATACTCAATAAAGGTATATCTCGCTCCCGCAATATCCGACTCGTGGTGTTTCAAAACGTGATGGGCAAAGTCTATCGTACTACCAAACCTTCCGTAGTTATCAACCTCTACACCTCTCGACTCGCTGATGATATCCATAAAATTATGCTCCAATACCGAGTAGTTATTCTCCTCACTCAGCACTACGCCCTTCGTTATGGAATCCCCAAGGGCCGCAATCCTAACTCTTTCCATACCTAATTATATTCTGTTTCGAAAAGTTTACATTTCCATTTTCGACGACAAAAATAGGGCCACCCTGCAAGTCTCCACAATTTATGTTATAGGGATAAGTGTTTTGTTGCGAAAAGCATCTATTTAGGGATAAAAGTGCTAATTTTGGGAAGTTTAACAAAAAAGTATTACATTTGTCCCAACGTTTTTAGTGGCGTTTGACTATGAATAACAGACAACAAATTTTCTTCGGAGGGTACAGCACGGTGCTACACTCTGCCTTGGTGCCCATCTTTGCATTCGTATTCACTCTGCTCTACAAGCCATTCGGCATTGTGGACTATTTGCAGATGGAGCACGCCTCCCACTCCTTCAACCTGACCATCATCTTCTGCATCCTCTTGGGTGCGGTGGCCCTATCCCGACTGACACTATACCTGCTCCGCAAGCGTATCTCTGCCACGGGACTCACCTACGTATTATGGATGTTGGGCGAGGAGGCTGTGGCGTCGCTCTTTGTGGCCCTCTATGTAACCCTGATGTTGCACGGCGCAGAGGGTTTCTTTGAGGTTGTGGGACGCAGCTTCGGAGTACTCTTTGGAGTTTGTATCTACCCCTATGCGCTTCTCTTCCTCGGTTTGTCGCTCTATGCTGAGCGCACCAAAGAGGAGCAGGTGGTTGACCCCTCGTCGCTCATCAAGTTCTATGATGAGTACAAAAAGTTGCGCATTGTGATAGCTTCCGAGGCGGTCATCTTCCTCAAATCGGAGGAGAACTATGTGCAGATACACTACTCCGACCAGGGGCGCAACAAGAAGTTCGTACTCCGTTCGTCGATGCGAGCCCTCGAAGAGCAGGTCGTAAGGCACGGCCTTGTGCGCTGTCATCGTTCCTACTTCATCAACCCCGACTATATCAAGATGATACGCAAGGAGCCTTCGGGTGTTGTGGTAGCAGAGCTGAAAGCCGAGGGCTATGAGTCCATCCCCATCTCTCGCAAATACCAAGAAGAGATTACGAGGCTGTTGTAGGCCGTCTAACATCCAATGTCTAACGTCTAACGTCGTTTTTTATTCCCTTTCTGTTCTTCCTGCCCTTTCTGCCCTTTTTACAGACCTCACCCGCCTTCGGCACCCTCTCCTAACTTAGGCGAGGGTAAATTTTCAATTTTCCATTTTCAACTTTCAATTTTATTTCCTATTTTTGGGAGATTAAATTTGGACGAAAAGTATATGTACGACTACAAAGCACTTAAACGTGTGATTGTTACGCTCGGCATCACCTTCTTTGTGGTGCTGGCTATTCTACTTTTTTCGTGCCGACCATTGGGCGGTTTTGCACTAATTTCGGCACTCTTCATGGTGGTTATTGCGCTCTATATGATGCTAATTCCCAACAAGCTCATCAAGGAAATGGAAGAGTTGGAGGGAGAAATTGACAAGTTGAAAAACAAACTAAAATAAAACTCATAACCTCATCGACATCAAACACTTTTCCACGCTATGAAAAGAATTCTTATTGCAGGTGCAGGCGGACAAATTGGTACCGAACTTACCACACATCTCCGCAAACTCTATGGCCCTGAGAATGTAATCGCTGCCGACCTCCGAGAGTGCCCACAGTTGGCCTACGACGGCCCATTTGAGTTGCTCAACGTGCTCGACAGAGAGGCTTACGCATCGCTTGTGAGACGCTACGATGTAGACACCATCTTCAACCTCGTGGCTGTGTTGTCGGCCACGGGCGAGAGGAACCCACAGGGTGCGTGGAATATCAACATGGGTGCTCTGATGAACTCGCTCGAAATTGCGAGGGAATATGGTTGTGCGCTCTTCACTCCGAGTTCTATTGGTGCCTTTGGTGGCGACTACCCCAAGGATAACACTCCGCAGGATGTGGTGATGCAACCCGACACCATCTATGGCGTGTGCAAGGTTACGGGAGAGATGCTGGGCAACTACTACAACACTCGTTTTGGTGTTGACACCCGCAGTGTACGTTTTCCGGGTATCATCTCCAACGTAACGATGCCCGGTGGTGGCACGACCGACTATGCTGTTGAGATTTTCTATGAGGCTGTCCGCACGGGCCACTACACTTGTCCCGTCCCTGCGGATGTCTATATGGATATGATGTATATGCCCGATGCGTTGAAGGCGATTGTGGACCTTATGGAGGCCAACCCTGCAAAGTTGCGCCACCGCAATAGTTTCAACGTTACGGCTATGAGTTTCACGCCCGAGATTATTGCTGCCGAGATACGCAAGCACATCCCCGAGTTCACTATGGACTACGATGTGGACCCCGTAAAGGAGCAGATTTCGCGCAGCTGGCCCAACAAGTTGGACGACAGTTGCGCACGCGAAGAGTGGGGTTGGAGCCCCGATTGGGACCTTGCCGCTATGGTGGAGGATATGCTCCGTGCCGTGAGGGCAAAGTTAGAAAAGAATTAAAAAAAGTCGGTCGACGGTTGACGGTCGACGGTTGACTAAAAAGGTATGTCCGCACCACTTGCAGAACGACTCAGGCCACAGAGCCTCGATGAGTACATCGGCCAGCAACATCTGGTCGGTGAGGGTGGTGTTATCCGCAGGTTTATTGAGAGTGGCAACATCCCCTCGTTCATACTGTGGGGCCCTCCGGGTGTGGGTAAGACCACTTTGGCCAAACTTGTGGCCCTCGCTTTGGGCCGCCAGATGTTCACCCTCTCGGCCATTGCGAGTGGCGTGAAGGAGGTGAGGGAGGTGATTGAGGCCGCCAAGAAGAGCCGCTTCTTCTCGTCGGCAGCCCCCATATTATTTATTGACGAGATTCACCGCTTCAACAAGGCACAGCAGGATTCGCTGCTGGGTGCTGTGGAGCAGGGTGTGGTTACGCTGGTGGGTGCCACCACCGAAAACCCCTCCTTTGAGGTCATCTCGCCACTACTCTCCCGCTATCAGGTCTATGTGCTCAAAGCGATGAACGATAGCGAGTTGCAGACGCTCCTTGACAGGGCCGTAACCACCGACAAGGTGCTCTTGGAGAGGGGTGTGAAGGTAGAACAAACGGCTGCTTTGTTTGAGTTTTCGGGTGGCGATGCGAGGAAATTGCTCAACATCATCGACATTATGGCGGGTGCCAGCGAGGGTGAGATTGTCATCAACGACCAGAGGGTTATCGACTGCCTGCAACAAAACATCGCACTCTACGACAAGAACGGCGAACAACACTACGACATAATCAGTGCCTTCATCAAGAGCGTCAGGGGAAGCGACCCCGACGCTGCCATCTACTACCTGGCCCGTATGTTGGCCGGTGGCGAGGATGTGAAGTTCATCGCCCGCAGGCTCATCATTTTGGCTTCGGAGGATATAGGTCTTGCCAACCCCAACGCACTACTGCTGGCCAATGCGTGCTTCGATGCGGTGCATAAGATTGGTATGCCCGAGGCCCGTATTCCGCTGGCGGAGGCAACGATTTACCTTGCCAACAGCCCCAAGAGTAACTCGGCATATATGGCTATCAATGAGGCACTTCACACCGTCGAGCACGACACCACCAACCGCCCCGTACCTCTCCACCTGCGCAATGCGCCAACGAAACTGATGGATAAGTTGGGCTATGGTCAGGGCTATAAATATGCCCACGACTACGAGGGCCATTGGGTGGAGCAGGAGTTTATGCCGGCGGGTATGGAGGGTAGGAAGTTCTACACCCCACAGAATAAGCGCGAGAGCGATGCCGCCGCTTGGAAGGAGGCACTGAGGAAGAAGTAATTAGAGCCCCTATCACCCCTATCACCCCTATCACCCCTATCACCCCTATCACCCCTATCTCTCCTAGTCGCCCCAGAAAATCCTTCTTACTCACGGGTATTAAAAAAGATACCCGAGAAGAAAGTGGAGCACCACAACCACCCCTCCCGACCTCCCCTGTCGTAGGGGAGGAGAACATACCTCTCCGCCTACGGCACC
>JAGBGK010000027.1 GCA_017936005.1 Tidjanibacter sp. | reverse complement strand
CCTACATTATACTTTGCAGTCATAAGCACATCGAGTGCAGACTGTGCATCTGTAAATACCTTTTCATCGCTGTTTATAACAGCGCATAATATGTTGTTTTGTTCAACTGTTTGGATGGTCATTTGTCTTACCTCGTCAAATCCCGATTTATCGGTTAAAGTTAAGAAAAATATTACAATAAGTTTATATAATGTAGAAATATCTGTTCTCCCTCAGCCAATTATAGAACTCTACACACTTCAAATACCCCTCATAGAATGTTCGATAATCTGTAATCAGCCCGCGAACCTTCGTGACTCATTCTCTCCTACTTGTTAATTTGGTCGTTTACGGAGTAGAGAATAAGAACTAAAAGTCCTAATAGTTAAGTATGTAGATAACTTTGTTTATCTGTTTGTGTTTCGTGTTTTAGTTGTTTGCTCGTCCAAAGATACAAATAATATCGTTGGAGTGGTGTTTTGTGTTCAAAAAATTATTCGGCAGAGTTCTCCGATACCGCCTCAACATCGGCAACAAATTGCTTGACCGCATCGAGCGAATCAACCTTCACGATGCGACCCTCGTACTCCAAATAACCGCTCACCCTCTTCTCGACAGGGCTGGTCTTGAAGAGTTCCGCAACCTCAACACCGAGGATTTTCGCCACTTCGGCCAGACGGGACAATGTGGGGTTGCCGTTGAGCGAATTGCTCAAATTTACCCTGCTGATACCGATTTGCTTGGCAATGTCTGCCATCGTCATTCCCTTGGAGTGGGCAATTTCTACTACTCGTAATTCCATAGTGGTAATATATTTTCACCAAAGGTAATAAAATTGAAAATTTAATCCAAATTTTAGTAAATTACCATTACAATAATTTGCATAATTGAAAATATATTACTAATTTTACATCAGAAATAAACAATAAAGCATTACAGATATGATACAGATGGTAATTGTAAACGGAATGACTGCCCACAGGGCAAATGTAATCGCAAACCGCACTGGTTCGGCAGCGATGGGCGTGGTAAAGGCACAGATGATTGACCTCCTCAAAGAGAAACTCCACAATGGTGTGGCGCACTTCCTCTATACGAAGAAGGATGGCACTCTGCGTGAGGCGTGGGGCACTTGTTCGGGCAATCTGATGCGTGCGACCCAGAACGGTCGTGGTCTTTCGGGCGACCAAGTGAACACGGTCAAATACTACGATGTGATGGTCGGCGGTTACCGCTCATTGAGGTACGAAAATTTGGTTCAGGTCTTTTAGTTGAGGTGGGTATGAAGGCAGTAATTTATGCAAGGGTATCGAGTACTGGCGAGAGGCAATCGACCTCTCGTCAGGTTGCCGACCTGACCGACTACGCTAATCGTAACGGTTTGGAGGTCGTTGAGGTATATGAAGAATATATCAGCGGAGCAAAGCGCAACGAGGAGCGTGCCGTTTTAACCGAGTGCATCGCCTATGCTGTTGGCAACAAAGTAGGTGTGGTGCTCTTCTCGGAACTGTCCCGTTGCGGTCGTGCGGTATGGGAGGTGCTCGATACCATCCGAACATTGAAGGACAATGGTATCAACGCCTATTTCCAGAAGGAGGGTTTGTCGCTTTTCGGCACCGATGGCAAGGAAAACCCATATTTAGCGGTGATGGTGTCGGTGCTTGGCGTATGTGCGCAGATGGAGCGTGAGAACATTGCGTTTCGCCTCAACTCTGGTCGTGCCAAGTACATTGCCGACGGTGGCAAACTTGGTCGCAAGGTTGGTTCGGTCAAGAGTAAGGAGCGCAAGCAGGAGGAGTATGCAAGGGTCATCCGCTCGTTGAAACAGGGCAAGTCAATCCGTGATACAGCGGCGATTTGTGGGGTCAGTGTAAGTACAGTTCAGCGTGTCAAAAAGGAGTTTGGATTGTAGAGGCGATTTTTTGAAATCCGAAATTTTTTGGAAAAATTCTTTCAACCAACAGTTTGGGGGTATAGGAGAAAGGGCACCCCACCCTAAAAAAACATCGGGATAACACTTCTCAAAAAACACTTTATGCCACCCCCTACTCACTCCCTCCTCCGCAAAAAATAACAAAATTTTCAGGGTATTACACACATAAAGATATGTTAGTCAAAGACTAACATTATATAGAGAAATTAGCATTGTGACTAACAACTACGATGTGTTTACGATGGCGTTGGATGTAGTATTTTTTGGAATTCTCGTTTTTTGTTTGTATATTTGACAAAATCGAGGTTGAATAGTTATTCGTAATCCGTTGTGTCCTTACCGCTCCGTCGGAAAAATAAGTCCTACATAGGACATCCAAAAAACAAATTTTCAAAAAGACATATCCAACAGGTAGTGCGCCAGACGCACAAAGGTTTCAGTGTGCCTTGCCGAACAGAAAACCTGCTCAACCCACATCGTCGGACAGCAGGAGGCGAAGCACTGTATAACCCCACTATGTCCATCGGCATTGATGGGGATTGTAACACAATTATAAAATGTTGAATTACAACGATTTTAATAACTGTTTTGAAAAATATAACATCAACAAAGAAGATGGAATAATTCTATTAAACTATTTTGAGGCATTAGCACTCATTGGTATTGAATACCTTAATAATAAAGAGATAAATGATTACCTATATGATTAAAAATTGTTTTATATGGACTCGTGTAAGTACCAAACACCAGGAGGATAATGGCGGCAGTCTTGATGACCAGAAGTGTCGCTGTGAGAAATTTGCAAAGGATAATGGTTACACAATTAAGGGTTACTTTGGAGGTAAGCACGAGAGTGCAAAGACCCCTGGTAAACTCATTAAGGAGATGATTGCTGCAATCAAGAAAGATAAGGCCGTAAAGTATATCATTGTAAACCAAGCAGACCGATTTTCTCGCAATGCTGGTCAGGCGATAAACATCATCAACGACCTCAAAGCGCAAGGAGTTACCATTGTTGAGGCATCTACTGGGTCTGATACAAGCACCCCCGAAGGTGTGATGATGATGCAGTTCAAACTCTCATTGGCGCAATGGGATAATACCAATCGCACCAATAAATTTGTGTCTGGTCGTAAGCATTGTATGGAGTCTGGTGTTTGGATAGGCAAACGCCCCATTGGATATAACAAAGTGGGGAAGAGCATCAACACCGAGTACACAATTAACGAAACGGGCAAACTAATCCGCAAGGCGTTTAAGTGGAAGTTGCAAGGAGTGGACAACTTTCGCATCCTTGACAGACTTTCCTCAATGGGATTACATATCTGCAAACAGAAACTTCATAAGATACTCACCAACCCATTCTATGCTGGTAAAATCAAGAGTTCGTTTACCAACGGTGAGATTATCGACGGCAAACATCCAGCAATCATTTCGTGGGTGGAATTCTTGCAAGTGCAAGATATATTGAGTGGCAGAACGGGCATTTACAAGGTCAAGGTAGAAACGCCCCAATTCCCACTCAAACGCCACATCCGTTGTGCCTATGACGGTCTGCCATTCACTGCCTACACCGCCAAAAAGAAGAACATCGACTACTACAAGTGCAACAAGGCAGGATGCAAGAACAACATATCGGCAAAGAAGGTTCACAAGCTCTATGAGGAGTTGTTGAACTCCTACACAATCCCACCGATACTGATGGATTTGTTCCGAGAGATTGTGGAGCAGATAATTTTATCTAACAACAAGGAGCAGTCAGATGAAATGTCGATATTGAAGAAACAGAAGAGCGAGTTGGAGAATAAGTTGAAAAAATGTAAGGTCAGTCGTGGTATGGGTGATATTGATGAAGATGTTTACACCACCACTATTGAGGTTATCCAAGAAAAACTCGCTAAAATTGAGGTGGAAATCGCAAAGGTCAAAAAGAAATTATCGAACCTTACCGCAACAGCAGATGAAGTAGTGGCAACTTGCTGTAAATTAGGATGTTTGTGGAGTGGTTCGGAGTTAGAATTAAGTCAAAAAATCCAAAATTTACTCTTTCCAAGCGGTATTTTATGGGATAAAGAAATCGGCAATTATCGAACCATAGACGAGAACTATGCTCTCAATATAATTCACAACATATCAATCAGTTATAAAAATAAAAAAGAGGGAGAATCCGAAAATTCTCCCTCGAAAGTAACTTTGTGCGGGGAGTGGGACTCGAACCCACACGGCTCTCGCCACCAGATCCTAAGTCTGGCGCGGCTACCAATTACGCCATCTCCGCAGTGTTTGTGGCACAAAGGTAAAATATTTTTTTGACTATGCGAACAATCTGCCATTTTTTTACATACCTTTGTACCGATGCGGTTCCCCTCGTGGGACTAACAGGGAATGCCGTGAAAGTCGGCAACAGTTCCCGCTGCTGTAAGCCTCGATAGAGTAAAGTGCTCTGTTTCAGGCTCTCGAACAAATCTTTTTCGCCACTGATGGGGTGCACACCATTGGGAAGGCGGTTCGAGAGCGAGGTGAGTCAGAAGACCTGCCACATCGTTAATGGGATTGCTCCTGCGGCGAATGGGAGGGTTTTCGTGAGGTTTCTTTTAGGGGCAACACCCCGCAAATAAGCAGACACAAAAACAACAAACAAGCAACCGCCGGTAGCAAAAACCACAAGCGGGAGTACTTGTTTTATGTTTAACCTTTTAACTTTTAGTAAAAGAGATGAAAAAGTTATTTGGAATTTTTTGTGTTTTTGTGGCCACCATGGTGCTGGGTGGCTGTAACCCTTCTTCCACCAACCCCGACGACCAACCGACACCCTTTGAGGGCGGAGTCTATGTACTCTGTGAGGGTAGCTTTGGCTCGGGCAACGCCTCTCTATGGCACTACAACCCCGACACCAAGGCCGTTACACCCGACGTGTTTGGCAGGGTAAACAACGCAATGTTGGGGGATGTGGGCCAATCTATGTATTTGTATAACAACACCTTGTTTGTTGTCGTAAACAACTCGGGCGTGGTCTATGCGTTGGATGCCAATACGGGTGAGGTGTTGGGCCTAATTGACGGTCTAACCTCACCACGCTTTGTGGCCATAGATGGCTCCGGAGCAAAGGGATACATCTCGCAGATGTACACCAACAAGTTGATAACTTTCGACCCTCGCACCCTCGCCAAGACAGGTGAGGTCATACTTGACGGGGTTGTCAGCTCGGAGCAAATGGCCATTGTGGGCGACAAACTCTTCGTTGCTTCGTGGAGTAACGACCACAAAATAACCGTGCTAAACACCACCACCGACAAACAACTGACCACCTTCACCGTGGGCGTACAACCCTATTCGTTGGCCCTTGATAAGCGAAACAACCTTTGGGTGGTGTGCGATGGCGGCAATGCGTGGAGTAGCCTACCCGAGGGAGTGGAGGTGGAAGACCCCTCACTGTGGAAAATCAACACCGAAAACTACAAGGCAGAGAAGGTTCACACCTTTGCAAGCGGTAGCTATTTCCGCTCACGTCTTGCTATGAATGGCGGTGGCGATACCCTCTATTTTATTAGCGACGCAGTGTGGGCCGTGGATGTTGCAACGGGCAATTTCCCATCGGAGCCCCTGCTGTCGGTGGAAGGCTACGGACAATATGGCTTGGATGTGAACCCCTATAATGGCGACCTCTACATTGCCGATGCGAAGGATTATGTGTCCAACGGGGCAGTTCTAAGGTATGATTCCACGGGCAAACTGCTTGATGAGTTTGAGGTCGGACTGCTTCCGTCGAAATTTATATTTCTGGCCAAATAGGTCGTCCCCAAAGGCAAAAATAAGGTTTTGTTTAAGGTAATATAAGCAGAGTGAAAAGGCTGTTAATCATAATATTATCATCGCTACTGCTGTGCACACAAATTTGTGCACAGCAGAGCGACACTTTGCGTACCGTAAACATCGACGGAGTGTACGTCTGGGCCTTTCGTTCGTTGCGCGATATTGGCGTTCAGAAAAGCCCCCTGAGCAGTCAGGTTTTGACCGACAATGTTTCGGCTTCAATGGCTGATGTGTTGGCCAAAAACAGCACCATATTCATAAAATCATCAGGGCGAGCCACCTTGGCAACCGCCTCGCTACGCGGCACCGCACCCTCGCACATCGCCGTAAGCTGGAACGGACTCAACCTTAGCAGTCCGATGCTCGGAATGGTTGACTTTTCGATGATTCCTTCCTATTTTATTGACGGCGGCGAGGTCTATCACGGAGCGACCTCGGTTGGCATAACGGGCGGAGGTTTGGGAGGTGCCGTAGTGCTCTCCACCACCAAACCACAAACACAAGGCCTTGATGTTCACCTTGTTCAGGGTGTTGCAAGCTACGACACCTACGACGAATATGCACGCATAAGCTACACCACCAAGCAGTGGGGCACCTCCACAAGAGTACTGTGGAGCAGCTCCGACAACGACTTCGAGTATATCAATCGCGACAAGTTTGGACATCCCGTCGAGCGCAACAAAAATTGCGGCTACAACGACTTCCACCTACTCCAAGAACTCTTCTACAACACCCCCAAAGCTGGACGTTTCTCACTCAAAGGGTGGTTTACCGACTCGAGCAGAGGTATTCCTCGCCTGACGGTGGACTTCCGCAACGACGACCTCACAAAGGCTTGGCAAGATGAGCACAGCTTCCGAGGTGTGGCCGAGTGGGCAAACCACTATGGGGGCATAAGGCTCAATGCACGAATGGGTTACAACCACGACAATATCCACTACATTTATCAATTTTCCACCGGCGGAGGACAAGTTCAGAGGAGTGTGGATGCGCTGAGCACCTCGGACATTGCCTTTGCAGAGTTGAATGGCGAGTGGAGCATCGGGAACAACCTGATGCTTGCCGGCAACATCAAAGGCAACCTCTACAATGTGGAGAGCGAAGACGTTGCCCCTCTCACCCCCATCGGCTACAAAGCCTCACGCGAAGAGGTTTCGGCCTTTGCATCGGCTCGTTGGAAGCCTACGGCGTGGTTTGGTGCAGCGGTGAACGTGCGCGAAGAGTGGCGAGATGGTGTATGGTCACCTCTCATTCCGGCTCTGTTTGTGGATGTTACGGTGTGGCCCGAGGCAGCTATGATTGTGAGTGGCTCGGTGGCCCGCAACTACCGCTACCCCACCCTCAACGACCTCTACTACACCCCCGGTGGTAACCCCGACCTGCTTCCCGAAGATGGTGAAACATACGACCTCGGCATTGAGAGCAGCGCTGGAAATGAGCGATTTAAGATTAGTGGCAAAGTTACGGGATACTTCTCTCGTGTCAACAATTGGATACTTTGGGTGCCAACTGTAAAGGGGTTTTGGACTCCCCAAAACTTACAACGTGTGGTGAGCAAAGGTGTGGAGGCAAGGGCAAGCGCTGAAGCCAAGTTGCCTAATGAGTGGCGAGTGGAGTGGCGAACGATTGTGGGCTACACCTCGTCGGTCAACGCCACCGAGAGCAGCAACTCCTTTGGCAACCAACTCCCCTACATCCCCTTGTGGTCGGCATCGTCGGCTCTTGGAGTGAGGTGGAAGGAGTGGTTTGCCGACTACAAATGGCAATATTATAGCGACCGACAGACCTCCTATTCCGGAACGAGTTTTTCGGGCGATGTTGTGGAGGGTTACGCGCTGAACGACATATCGTTAGGCCGTAGTGTAGAGTTGAAAAATAAGGTATGTTTTAAGGTAATATTCGACATCAACAACCTCCTTAATCGCGAGTACCAATCGGTGCTGTCGCGCCCTATGCCGCCTCGCAACTATGCCCTCCGCATAGAGTGTCGTTTTGGCCAAAAATAAGGTAATATCGGCAGCGTAAACACAGGGGACTCCACGTCCTCAATCACGCACACCTACTCTCAAAACAAAAAAAACGGCGGCCCTTCGAAGGGTCGCCGTTTTTACTATTTCTTTTATGTCGCGTTGTCGGATTAGGACTTATAGCGCACCCATTTGAGCAGTTCGCCAAGTGTTGGTTTCTTGCCATACATAAACACACCCACGCGATAGATTTTGCCCGCCAACCACACCATACCGAGGAAAGTGGCATAGAGTAGCACAACCGACCACCAGAAGCCGTCGGGTAGGCCGTAAGGCAAACGCACCATCATCACAACCGGCGATGTGAAAGGTATCATACTAAACCACACGGCCAGCGGGCCATTGGGCTCCTGCATTGCGTTCATCATCACAAAGATTGCCAAAATCAGAGGAATGGTGATGGGCAGTTGGAGGTTGTTGGTATCCTTCTCGTTGTCCACCGCACTACCCACCGCTGCGAACATTGCAGCATACAGAAGGTAGCCACCCACGAAGTAAATCAAGAAGCCACCGAAGATGCGCAGCAGATAGCCAGGGTCGGAAACCGTGTTGATGAGGGCCACGGTATCTTTGTCAAGCGAAACGCCACCCATAGCCATAGCGGGATCCATAGCAGCTCCTGTCTGTGCGGCAGCCATCAACTCTTCGCCACCGAGCAGGTTCAACGCAACTGCGCCAACCACAATGATAAAGGCCACCCAAATCATAAACTGTGTGATGGCCACAGCGGCAATACCGAGAATCTTACCCATCATCAATTGGAAGGGTTTGACACTCGACACCATCACCTCCATAACCTTGTTGCTCTTCTCCTCAATCACACCCTGCATCACCATATTGCCATAGAGGAAGACGAACATATAAATAAGGAAGCCAAACACATAGGCCAACGCAATGTTGAGAATGGCACTACTATCCTTGGCCTCGCCACTCTCGTTGAGTTGCTTAACTTGGAGGCTGACGGGGGTTTTGATTTCGTCGAGGATGCGGTCGAGGTCCTCAATATTATACTCTTTGAGTTTCTCCGACTCGATAATGCCACGAATCTGCTCCGTGATTGCACTCTCTATGTTAATCGTGGAAGATTCGTAGGTGAATAGTTGCACATTTGAGGGGTTGGTGGCGACATCCTCGCCAATGACAAGGATGCCGAACACCTCGTTGTTCTCCTCTTTGAGTGCATCAAAACTCTTATCCGAGGTGGTAAACGTAACCTGTCCGTCGTCGTGTAGGCCACCACCCACCAGACCACTCTGGTCCACAACAATAATCTCTTTTTTCTCGTCGCTCGAAATATTCATCATCAACGCAGGCACAAACATAATGGCCACAAAAGCGATGGGCATCAAGATTGTTGTGATGATGAAACTCTTCTTTCTCACACGCTCATTAAATTCGCGTGCTGCTATGATTTTAATCTTTCCCATAGGTCAACTCTCTTTGTGTTATTTTGCGGAGTGGTTAGCCACCGCCTTGATAAAGATGTCGTTCATTGAGGGGATAACCTCACGGAAGGTACGTAGTTGCACAGAGTTGTTGATGACCTCAACCACCGAGCGCACGTCCTCGTCACGATTGATGTGAATTTTCAGGCCCTTGTCGGTACCATCTTCTTCGGTAGCCACAAGACTCTCGTCGAGGAGCGTACAAGGCAGGCCTTCGAGCGCACCCACAAGTGCCCCTCTATCGCCTCTGAAATCAACCTCAAAGATGTTGCCTCCGTGGGCACGGCGCACCTCGTCCAGCGGGCCACTCAGGATGTTTTTCGATTTGTTAATCAGAGTGATATGGTCGCACACCTCCTCTACGGACGACATATTGTGGGTGGAGAAAATCACGGTTGCGCCCTTATCTCGGAGCTCCAAAATCTCGTTTTTCAACAGATTGGCGTTGATGGGGTCGAAGCCACTGAACGGCTCGTCGAAAATAAGAAGCTGTGGCTCGTGGAGTACCGTTACAATGAACTGCACCTTCTGGGCCATACCCTTCGAGAGCTCGCTCACCTTCTTGTTCCACCACCCCTCTATGCCAAATTTTACAAACCACTTTTTGAGCCTCGCTGTGGCCTCGGCCTTGGAGAGTCCTTTGAGCTGAGCAAAATATAGCGCCTGTTCGCCCACCTTCATTGTTTTGTAGAGTCCACGCTCCTCGGGTAGGTAGCCAATATTAACCACATCCGCAGGCGAAAGAGGGTGTCCATTGAACCACACACGACCTTTGTCGGGAGCTGTGATGTGGTTAATTATACGTATCAGGGTTGTTTTGCCGGCACCATTTGGACCAAGGAGTCCATAGACACATCCGCGTGGCACCTCCAAAGACACATCATCCAAAGCAGTATGGCCCGCAAATTGCTTTGTGATGTTCTCGACCTTCAAAAAAATGTCCATAAGTCTATTTACAATTTTTTAATACAAACACAAAAGTAACGATTTATTTCGAGGAACACATACTATAAACCAAATTTTTGCGTACTTTTGAAACAAGAAAACACAGAAAAGAGAGATTGCACAATGTTGTATCCGTTGAAATTTGCCCCAATTATGAAGGAGAATGTATGGGGCGGAAGCCGACTTGCGGCCACAGGTAAGAGAGTATCCAAGGGTAATAACCCCGACAAAATAGGAGAGAGTAGGGAGATTTGCGGACTCGAAGATTGCGAGTCGGTGGTCTCCAATGGTTTTCTGAAAGCCAACACCATATCGGAACTCACGGAAGTCTATATGGGTGAACTTGTGGGAGATAAGGTCTATGACAAGTTTGGCTTAGAATTTCCCCTGCTGCTCAAATTCCTCGACGTAAACGAGCCTCTATCGGTGCAGGTGCACCCCAACGACGAGTTTGCTCTGCAAAAGCACGGCACCCGTGGCAAGACCGAGATGTGGTACATCATTGACGCCGCCCCCGATGCAGCCATCTACCTCGACCTGAAACACTCCCTCACAGAGGAGCAGTATGACGACGCAGTGGAAAATGGCACCATTATCGAACACCTCAACAGAGTGGCTGTGAAAAAAGGGGATGCCTTTCTGATTCCTGCCGGCACCATCCACTCCATCGACAAAGGGGTACTTTTGGCCGAAGTGCAGGAGACATCCGACATCACCTACCGCATCTTCGATTGGAATCGTAAGTTGGGAGTAAACAATGGCCGAGAACTCAACATCGACTTGGCTGCCGAGGTGGTCAACCTCACCCCGCAACAGGGACTCAATATCTCCAAGCCGGCCGAGAAAGGCAAAGCCGTAGAACTCACCTCGTGCGACCAATTCACCGTTAACCTATTATGGGTGGATGGCGCATTGGAGTTGGACTACGCACCGCTAGACAGTTTTGTGGCCTATATGTGTACCGAGGGCGAGGTGGAGATTAAGGCTTGTGGAGAGAGCGAAAAACTCTCCGCACTGCAAACACTCCTACTACCCGCTGAAGCCACCGACATTGTGCTGAAAGGCTGTGGCAAGTTGCTCGAAATATACATCAAATAGGGCATAAAGAAGTGGGGGCGTGGCAAAAATACCAATGAATTGGTATTTCTGTCATCAAAAAACACACTACCTTTGTGCCAACAAAAAAACACAAACACCGACCCAATGACACGCATCGCCCGCACAAAATACCACGCCTCCGATATGATGAGGGAGGTTATCAACTACAATGGCAACATCCTCTTTGTTCTAAGTCGCTTTGGTATTCCGCTCGGCTTTGGCGACAAGTCGGTGGGCGAAGTGTGTGCAACACAAGGGGTTGACACAGCCACCTTTCTTGCCGTGGCCAACTATGTGTGCCACCGCACTACCGACAATAGTGAAATATCCCTATCGGCATTGATTAACTATCTTCGCCGTGCCCACACTTGGTTTTTAGACTTCAACCTGCCCGCCATCCGTCGCAAGATTATCGAGGCCATCGACTGCTCAGGCAAGGACGAGGTGGCACTGCTAATTTTGAAGTTTTACGACAACTTCGTAACCGAGGTTAGGGAGCATATGGGACACGAGAACTCAACGGTCTTTACCTATGCCGACTCACTAATGAAGGGCTATCTCAATCGTGAGTACACCATTGAGACCTTTGCCGCAATGCACTCCAACCGCGACTCTCGCCTCGACGACAAACTCTCCGACTTGAAGAACGTCATCATACGCTACTATCCACAAGAGACCAATGGTTATTCGCTCCACTCGGTGCTCTTCGACATCATCAACTGCGAGAACGACCTCGCTCTCCATTGTGCAGTGGAGGACAAGATTTTCATCCCCACAGTGAAGAAGATGGAAGAGGAGGTGCGCAAAGGAGGAGCCAACTATTGCGAGTTGACAACAGACGGCACAGACAACCCCTCCGAACAGCTCTCACAGCGTGAAAAAGAGATTGTTGCGTGTGTGGCCAAGGGTATGACCAGCAAGGAGATAGCCGACAGATTGTGCCTTTCGGTCCACACCGTCACCACCCACCGTCGCAACATCACCAACAAATTGCAGATACACACCCCTGCGGGACTTACAATCTATGCCATTGCAAACCACCTTGTAAGTCTCGACGAAATCAAACTACAATAACACACCCTCTGTAATGAAAACCACACAAAAGGGCTCACTTGCAGTGAGTGCTCTGACAAAATTTCTTGTCGGAGTTGTTGCCGTTGCCGCACTATTGTTTGCTCCGGCGGGCTCTCTGGGCTACGTTGGTGCGTGGCGACTGCTTGCCGTTCTATTTATCCCGATGATTATCTTCGGACTCACAGCACTCATATTATCGCCCGATCTGTTGGCTCGCAGGCTCAAATCAAAAGAGGAGCGCACAACCCAAAGTGGTGTGGTGCGACTCTCCGGCCTACTCTTTATTGTGGGTTTTGTGGTTGCAGGACTGGACTTCCGCTTTGGGTGGAGCAATGTTTCGCAAACAACCATTTGGATTGCGTGTGGAGTCTTTATTGTGGGCTACCTGCTCTACGCCGAGGTTATGAGGGAAAACGTGTGGCTCTCACGCACCATTGAGGTAAGCGAGGGGCAGAAGGTTATCGACAATGGCCTCTATGGTGTTGTACGCCACCCAATGTACCTCGCCACCCTGCTGATGTTTCTTGCGATGCCTTTGGTGCTGGGATCGTGGTGGGCCGTGGTGCCATTCGTGGGCTATGTGCCTGTGATTGTGGTGCGTGCACTCGACGAGGAGAAACTCCTCACAAAGGAGTTGGAGGGCTATGCCGACTACTGTAAAAGGGTGCGCTGGCACATTGTGCCATTCGTTTGGTAGGCTAATTCGATTATTATCCATATCTTTGTGCTATGGAAAGTCTGTTGGGTAAAAATATAGAGGAGTTGCGCGACGTGGCCGCAAGTGTGGGATTGCCCAAGTTTGCCGCCACACAACTTGCCGAGTGGCTCTACAAAAAGGGGGCAACCACCTTCGACCAGATGACAAACATCTCTCTCGCAGGGCGTAAGGCCCTCGCCGAGCGATACTCGCTGGGGCTGAGCGCACCGGTGAGCGTGGCCGAGAGTGCGGATGGCACAAAGAAATATATCTTTGTGGTCGAGAGCGGACAACGCATTGAGAGCGCCTACATACCCGATGGCGACCGTGCAACCCTCTGCATATCCTCCCAAGCGGGATGCAAGATGGGGTGTAAGTTCTGTTTTACGGGGCGAGGTGGCTACCACGGACAACTCTCCACAGCCGAAATACTCAACCAGATATGCTCGCTACCCGAGAGGGATAGCCTGACCAACATCGTGCTGATGGGTATGGGCGAGCCACTGGACAACCCCGACAATGTGTTGCGGGCGTTGGAGGTTATGACCTCTGCGTGGGGCTTTGGATGGAGCCCAACACGCATCACACTATCCACTGTGGGCATTATCCCCAACCTCAAACGATTCCTCGACGAGTCGCAATGCCACCTTGCCGTGTCGTTGCACAACCCATTCAGCGACCAGAGGAGGGATATTATGCCCGTGGAAAAGGCCTTCCCCATCAGGGAAGTTGTTGCGCTGCTGAAACAATATGATTTCAGCCACCAGCGCAGGGTTAGTTTCGAGTATATCGTGTTGAAAAACACCAACGACACACCCGAACACATCAAAGAGTTGGCCCGCCTGCTCGACGGACTCAAATGCCGCATCAACCTCATTCGCTTCCACGCCATCCCCGACTCGCCATTTGTGAGTCCCGACAACGACAAGATGTTGTGGTTCCGCGATTCGCTAACCCGCAAGGGTATACACACCACCATACGAGCCTCACGTGGCGAAGACATAAAAGCCGCCTGCGGACTCCTCTCCGGTGAGGCCGGACGAAAATAGTGGCCCGAAAACAAAAAACCTATGGGAAAAAACCTCTCCAAACTCGCAGGCCAAGTGGCAATCTATGGCATCAGTAGCGTCGTTGCACGCCTACTGAACTACCTGCTTGTGCCATATTATACACGCATTATGTCGCCCGCCGAGTATGGTGTCATCACCGACATCTACGCCCTCATACCTTTTGCTCTTGTTGTGTTGACAATGGGAATGGAGAGTGGCTATTTCCGCTTTGCGGCCAAGGCTTCGGACGACGAAGAACGCAAGAGGGTCTATGGTACAACGTGGGGCATTGTAACGCTTGTGGCCTCCGTTTTCTTGGGTATCGTGCTGCTTTTCGAAGCCCCAATTTCTGCCACGCTCGGCTATGCAGGGCAGGACTATGTGTGGATTACTGCCCTAATTATCTTTCTCGATGTGGCCGGAGCAATACCCTTTGCTCGCCTGCGACAAGAGGGACGTGCAGGGCGATATGTGAGCATAAGGTTACTATCTGTAATCGTCAACATAGGCCTCTGCTAGTGGTTCTACAACGGCCAACCAGAGTGGTGTAGGATGTTTCCCACCGCCACCGACCCCGGTTATGCCTTTGTTGCGAACCTCGTGGCAAGCGGTTTGACTTTCATTTTGTTACTTGTATCGTGTAAGGGGGCCCATTTGCACATCCACACACGCACCCTCAAAACCATCTTCCTCTACTCGCTACCACTCCTTATTAGTGGCATTGCCGGCACGGCAAACGAGTTCATAGACCGCCAGATGATTAAGTTCCTGATGCCTGCCGAGGAGAGCCTTGCGGCACTCGGAATCTATGGTGCAGTGGTGAAAATCGGTGTGGTGATGTTGCTCTTTACACAGATGTACCGCCTGGCTGCCGAGCCATTCTTTTTGGCCGAATTCAAGAAGGATGAGTTCAAGGAGAGCAACGCTGCGGCAATGAAATACTTTGTGCTTGTAAGCGTCTTTATCTTCTTGTTTATCACACTATTCAGCGACCTATTTGCACTCATCGTAGGCCCCGATTTCAGGGAAGGTATGTACATTCTTCCTGTGGTTTTGATAAGCAACGCCCTCTCCGGAATTGTGCTCAACCTCTCGTTCTGGTACAAGCAACTTGGAGCCACCACCTATGCCATTCTCATTACGGGTGTGGGGCTTCTCTTTACGATTGTGTTCAACGTATTATTGGTGCCCTCATTGGGTTATATGGGCGCAGCCGTTGCAAGGCTTTTGTGTGAGGTTGCGATGGTTCTTGTCAGCTACCGCCTCGGACAGAAGCACTACCCCATACCTTACGATTTGAAACGCATTGCCGAATATGTCGTGGTTGGTGGCATAGTATATGGCATATCGCTCTTGTGTAGCAACAGCGCAGAGGCTATTAAATTGTTTATTAACAGCATATTAATTGTTTTATTTGTCCTCTATGCTATCCACCGAGAGCGAATCAACATCGGAGGTATGATAAAGGCCATTTTGAAGAGAAAATAGCAACAAAAAAGACTATAAACTATGAAAGTGAAAGTTATCAACCGTTCCAAGCACGACCTGCCACGCTACGAAACAGCCCTCTCGGCCGGTATGGATGTGAGAGCCAACCTCTCCGAGCCCATCGTTCTCAAACCCCTCGCACGAGCACTCGTCCCCACGGGCTTGTTTGTGGAACTACCCGCAGGCTTCGAGATGCAGGTTAGACCTCGCAGTGGTCTGGCTGCCAAGTTTGGACTCACCGTACTCAACGCCCCCGGCACCATTGATGCCGACTACCGTGGCGAGGTAAAGGTTATCCTTGCAAACCTTTCGGGCGAGGAGTTCACCATCAACGATGGCGAGCGCATTGCGCAACTCGTGGTAGCACGCCACGAACAGGTTGAGTGGGAGCAGGCGGAGGAGTTGAGCGACACCACCCGTGGCGCAGGTGGCTTCGGCAGTACGGGAAAATAGACGACAACCGTCAGCCGTCAGCCGTCAGCCGACAACCAACAATCGACAATCAACAATCAACAATCAACAATCGACACAAAACTCTCGGGTAACGAACTTCGATACTCGAGAGTTTTGTTGTCTGTTGTTGTCTTGGGTATTAAAAAAGACACCAGCAAAAAAGGGAAATATCACAACTGCGCTACAAAGCGCACCACAATTTTCCATTTTCAATTTTCCATTTTCAATTTATTGAGTATCTTTGCATTTTAGGATATACCCTAAAAGGGTATAGGCTCTATCCCGTAGGGCCGCCACAAACAAGCAAATGCAGAGATGAAATTCGCACAAGTTACAGGACACGAGCAGCTTAAAGAACGCCTTCGCAAGAACATTGACGAGGGGCGCGTGAGTCACGCACAACTCTTTGCGGGCAACCACGGGTGGGGTACGCTCCAACTCGCTCTGGCCTATGTGCAGTATCTCCACTGCCCCAATCGCACAAATGGCGAACCTTGTGGCGTGTGCCCATCGTGTGTGCAGATGCAGTCGCTCACTCACCCCGACGTTCACTTTATCTATCCCACAATCAAGCCCAAGGGCTCCTCAACACCCCCAACCAGCGACCTCTACATTGAGCAGTGGAGGGAGGTGGTTGGCGAGAACGATGCCTGTTTCGACGAGCACGCTTGGTATGAGGCCATAGGCGCCGACAACGCACAAGGTCTGATTACCGCAAAGGAGGCCGACGAGATTATCCGCAAACTATCCTACAAGGCGTTTGAGGGCAAGTGGAAGAGTGTGGTCATCTGGGCTCCCGAGAAGATGCACCCCAATTGCACCAATGCACTGCTAAAAATCTTGGAGGAGCCGTGGGAAAACACCGTGTTTATTCTCATTAGCGAGCACCCCGAAACACTCCTCGACACCATCATCTCGCGCTGCCAGAGTGTGAACGTGGGCCGCATCGAGCAGGATGCACTCCGCAGCTACGCCACACGCTCACTTGGCGCAACCGAAGAGCAAGCCGATGTGGTGGCAAAGTTGGCCGACGGTTCACTATTGACCCTACGCAGGGTTGTGGCCGAGGGGAGCGATGGTAGTGCTACGGACAACTTTGAACTTTTCACACGCCTTATGAGGCTTTCGTATAGCAACAAGCACCTCGACCTATTCGAGTGGGCCGAACAGGTGGCTGCAATGGGCCGAGAGAACCAAAAGAGTTTTTTGGAATACTCGCTGCGCCTCATCAGGGAGAGCTATATGCTCACGGCCGGAATGGAGAGCGTGAGCTATCTTTGGGGCGACGAGAAGGCTTTTTGCTCGAAATTTGCACCCTTTGTAGCCAACCACAATGTGGAGGCCATCGTGGCAGAGATTGAGAGGGCACTCAGGGATGTAGGCCAAAATGGTAACGCCAAAATTGTATTCACTCACTTTGCGCTTGCGATGAGCAAACTAATTGCAATGAGAGGGTAAGCTCTCCCGAAAACAAAACAACATGCAACAACACAACAACACTATATTTGTTCAAAAACTAGAACTACTATAACGCTATGGCAAAAGCTATTTTGATGACAGGAGGTAATGTGGGCGACGTGAAGGATACTTTGCGCCGTGCACAGCAGGAAATTAACTCCTCGCTCGGAGTTATTATGCGTTGTTCGCACAGCTACGAGAGTAAAGCGTGGGGCTTTACCTCGGCAGAGAATTTTTATAATCAGGCTATCATTGTCGACACCGACTTCTCCCCCGAGGAGTTGCTCGACAAGGTGTTGGAGATAGAGTTGAAGCTCGGTCGTAATCGAGAGGAGGAGGCTGCCGTAAAGGCCCAAACGGGCGAGAGGTTTGCTCCAAGGGCTATCGACATCGATATTCTCTTCTACGACGACCTTGTGATGGACACCCCTAGGCTAACCATCCCCCACCCTCTCATTCAGGATAGGGACTTTGTGCTCCGTCCGTTGAACGAGGTGGCCCCCGACAAGATTCACCCCGTGTTGAACAAAACGGTACACACCCTCTTTGAGGAGATGGAACAGAACAACAATGAGTAGAAGTTTGAAAGAGAGTGACAAGGTTAAGATGACAGAGAGAGGGTTGATGGTTAAGAGGTGGTTACGTGCGGGCGTCTTGGTGATGTTCGCAAGCGCTTTTTTGTGGCGTTGTGCCAACATCTCCTCGCCACAGGGTGGCCCCAAGGACTCGCTACCACCAATCATTGTGAGCGCAGCTCCCGGTTTTGGGACCACAAACTTCAAGGGCAAGGAGATTTATATCGGCTTCAACGAGTATGTCCAAATCAAAGACCAACAGAAGGAGTTTTTCACCTCGCCAATGATGAAGCGTAACCCCACGATTACCACGAGTGGTAAGGGTATACGCATCACCATCCTCGACACATTGGCCGAGAATCAAACCTATGCGCTCAACTTTGGCAATAGCGTTGTTGACAACAACGAGGGCAATGTGCTCAGCGACCTTCGCTATGTCTTTTCCACAGGTGGAGAGATCGACTCTATGGTGATGAGTGGCTACACGGTGAGCGCAAGCAAGGGTGACAGTGTGAGCAAATCGCTCATATTCTTCTACCCTGCCGAGGCCGACTCCATTCCCGAATACGACTCTCTATTGCTCAAATACAAACCCGTTGCGGTGGCAAGAGCGGCTAATAACGGCATCTTCATTGCCCAGAACCTCAAACCCATTGACTACAAGATTTACGCTATCGAGGATAAGAACAACAACTTCACCTACGACCCCGAAACCGACATGGTGGGTTTTCAGGACTCGGTTTACAATCCCTTGACCGGCCCCGACTTCAAGGTGTGGTATGACACCACACGCCACTACCTGACGGCCAACCCGCAACTCTACTTCAAGATGTTTACGGACGGAAGGTTCAAACGTCAAAATCTCTCGGAGTCGAAGCGAGAGGAGCAACACAAGATTACTCTCTTCTTTGGCGCCCCTTACCCCGAGGTTCTTGACTTTTCGATTGACAGCATTGCCTCCGAGGAGATTGTTACGGAGTATGTAACCAAAGATAGGGACACGGTCAACTACTGGCTCAACGTGCCCTCGGAGCGATTGGGCGACACCCTGAGGGGCCGAGTGATTTACATGAAACACGACTCGGTGAATAACCTTGTGCCCGACACCGCCAAGTTGGAACTCTTCTGGAAATACTTCGAGAGCAAAGAGGAAAAGAAAGCTCGCGAGGAGGAGGAAAAGAAGATGGAAAAGGCTCTCAAAGATAGCGTGGAGTACATCCCTCCCGTGAAACCCAACCCCTTCAAGGTGGACCTCTTTAAGGGCGACCTCAACCCCGAAAAGAGTATTACGCTCAAATTCGCAATGCCACTCACACAGATTGACACCGCCGCCATTGAACTTTTGATGGCCGGCGCAGTGGATAAAAAAGCCGAGGAGGAGGCCGAAAATAAACCCAAGCCCAAAAACCAACAAGAGAGGGATGCAGCAGCTGAGGCAGAGGCTGCAGCCGAAGCTGCAATGCCCAAAGTGGAGTACACGTTGGAGCGAGATGCTGTTGATATGAAGTTGTGGCACCTGCGAGCTGAGTGGGCACCTGCAACCAAATATAAACTGATGATACCTGCGGGCGTGTTCCACAATGTGGCCAGCCAACAGAACGACACTTTGAAGAGTGAGTTCAAGACCCTCAATCCCGAGGAGTTCGGCAGTGTGATTGTCAACGTGGCGGGCAAAACCCCCAACGACACCTATGTGCTTTACCTGAAAGATTCCAATGGCAAGGTGATTGACGAAATCAGGGGCGCAAAGAGTGGTTCGTACCGCTTCAACTATGTGAAACCCGGCGATGTGAGAGTTGGTGTGTTGGAGGATAAAAACAACAATGGAGTGTGGGACACCGGCAACCTCATTGAGCGCAGACAACCCGAACGCACCGAACCTTATGTGGATGAAAAAGGCGAGGAGATTATGAGCGTGAAGGCCAACTGGGAGGTGGAGATTAGTGCCAATATGAACACCATATTTGCCCCCATCACCTTTGAGAGCGTCAACGAACAGTTGCGTAAAACCGAGGCCGCAAGGCTCAAAAAGATACTCGAAGAGAGGGAGAAGAAACGCTTGGAGGCCCTCAAACGAGAACAGGAGAGTCAGAACGGTGGAGGCTTGGGTGGCTTCGGCGCAGGTATGGGTAGCATGAGAGGAGCCGTTGGCAGCGTTACGGGTAGGTAATCCACGCTGTGGGCAACGACAACCAAGAAGAAAAACAAAAGCTAATGAAGAGATTTTTGATTATAGCAACGACGGTGTTGATGGTGCTGTGTGGAGTAAACCACAAGGCTGTGGCACAACGTCAATATGTGGGAGTCAAGGGTGGCTACGGCACAGCCGACGTGCGACTATATCCCCACTGGACAAGCCCTCCTCTGTGGGGTGCCCTCAATGGTGGCTTCTTTTGGGTTTACTATGGAGGCGACAAACCCAACTCCTATCTCTACGACAACGTAGCGGGTGGTATCAGCGTGGAGTTGGAATTTATCCAAAGGGGATTCCAATATGCCGCACTCGACCGCAACACCAAACGATACACCTACGGCCGACACATCAACTCCATAATGGTGCCCCTGATGTGGCAACCCCACGTTCTACTGGCCGACGACAGGTTGCGTCTCTACCTCAACGCGGGCGTTACAGGCTCGTTTAACCTCAACTCGACAGAGTTCTACATCGACAACGAAACGGGCGAGGTTGAGGAGCATGACTACGAGTGGATGACCGTGAGGGATAACCGCTTTGCCTATGGCTTAGTGGTGGGACTTGGTGGAGGTTTCAGCTTTGGTAAGTGGGAGGTGATGACCGAGTTCCGCTACTATTTCGGCTACTCCGACATCGTTAAACGCAAAACCATCTACTCGGGAACACAATTCCTGCGCTCACCGTTGGACAACATCAACCTGAGTATTGGTGTCGCCTACCATTGGAACCACTCCGGCTCGTGGGCTTGGAGCCCCACACAGAGAGCTGCGGCAAGAAAGGCCAAAGAGATCGCCGAGGAGTTGCCGGAGAATGTGGAAATTCAGAATTAAAGAGTTTAGAAAATATAAAAAACGGAAAATATGGAAAACATTGCAGGAGAGAGCACAAGACAACAAAAGGTGGCTCGTCAAATACAAAAAGACATCAGCGAACTCTTTTTGAAGGAGTGCGCCGACTTGGTGAAGGGTGTAATTGTGTCGGTAACAGCCGTGAGGGTTAGCCCCGACTTGGAGTATGCCAAAATCTATTTGAGCATCTTCCCCTTCGACAAACACGAGGCTGTAATGGCTCGCATTGAGGCTGATGCGTGGAGGGTGCGCAAGTTGCTGGGCGCAAGGATGCGCAACCAACTGAGGGTTGTTCCCGAGATAACCTTCTTCCTCGACGACTCGTTGGAGTACATTGAGAACATCGACAACCTCCTCAAAAAATAGGCCCTACACACCATGCGCCTACCACTACTCTTTGCCCGCCGCTATCTGCGCTCCAAGAAGTCGCTCTCGGTGATTAACACCACAGCGACAGTGAGCTCGGTGGCCATTGGTGTGGCTGTGGCGGCTATGGTGATACTCCTGTCGGTGATGAATGGATTTAACTCCATTCTCCACTCCATACACAACACCACCGAGGCCGACCTTGTGGTGTCGCCCGCAAAGGGTACATTCTTCACCCGAGAAAGTCTGCCACAAGAGGTGTTGGGAACAACCGAGGGGGTAGAGTCTTTCTCGTTCTACCTGGAGGAGAGTGTGTTGGCCGAGTATGGGCGCAAACAGATGTTTGCCACACTGAGGGGTGTGGATGAACACTATGCGAAGGTTGTGCCATTGGCCGACAGCGGTGTGATGTGGTATGGAGAGTGGAAGTTGGTACACGGTGATAGGCGCAGAGCCGTGGTGGGCTTTGAGTTGGACAACATCTTTGCCGACGGCTACTCGGTGCGCAATGCGGCACTACACGGCAAACTCTCACTCCACGCACTCCGCAGGGAGAACATATCGTCGCTCCTTCCTATGAGTGCCATACGCACCGTGAGGGTTGACCACGCAGGAACACTCTCCGATGCGGCCACCGAACTTGTAAACCACCTTTTTGTGTCGCTCGACGTGGCCGAAGAGCTCTTGGCTGCAAAGAACAAGGCTTCGGCTGTGGCTGTTAGGGTGGCCGAGGGAAAGAGTATTGATAGGGTGCAAGCCGAGCTGCAAAAGAGTTTGGGCGAGGGGTGGAAGGTGGAGAATCGCTACCAACGCAACGAGGCTCTCTACAAGGTAATGAAGGTTGAGAAGGCGAGTATCTTCCTGATTTTATTGCTGGTTACACTCATCGCCACGGTGTCAATTATCGGCTCGCTGGTGATGCTCATCATAGAGAAGCGCAACGACACGGCAACACTCTATGCCATTGGTGCCAAAAATGCGTTTGTGAGAAAAGTTTTCACCCTCGAAGGGCTCCTCATTGGCCTACGAGGAGCAGTGTGGGGTGTTGTTGGCGGCCTTGTGGTGTGTTTTGCGCAAATTAGGTTGGGACTTGTGAAGATGCCCGGCAATACCTTTTTGGTTGAGAACTACCCTGTGGAGGTCAGGCTCGCAGATATTGTGATGATAGTTGTGGCGGTTGTGGCCGTCAATTATGTGATAACAAAACTTACTGTTCGGAGGATGGTTCCGAAGATTGACAAACCCGATGAAACACGTTATTAGAAATATCCTTTTTGTTGTAGCCGTCGCACTCGTGGCGGTGGGCTGTTCGAAGAGCGAGGTTATTCCCGATAGGGAGTTGGAGAAAATCACCAGGGAGATGTTCCTTGTTAATGCCTATGCACAGGCACAGAGCATCAGGACCGATAGCCTCGACATCTACACCCCTATTTTGGAAAAATATGGCTACACACAGGATGACTTTTTCAACACCCTTGCCAACTTCCAAAAACGCAAGAGCGCACGATTGAGTGATGTGATTGAGAGCACCATCGCCTCGCTCGAATCGATGGCCAATGGCTATGAGCAAAAGCTACGCAACCTCAACTACATCGACTCGTTGGCCAAAGCGATGTGTGCAAAAGAGGTTATGAGTGTGGATAAAATCAGGGTTAGGAGGTTGAGAGATACCGCCAAACTTGTCCTCTCGTTGCCCATCAGGGATGTGGGCGAGTATGTCATCTCCTACAACTACCACATCGACACCCTCGACAAGAACACCCACCTCCAAAGTACCCAATGGACCCTCACGGCAGATAGCGTGCGAAACCACTATCTGCGCACATCGCTCACACACGGCGAGCGTAAGAACTACAAAACAATCCTACGCCCCAAGACGGGTGCAACCGAATATTTTATCCAATTTGCCGACTACGCCAAGAGGGAAGATAAGCCCTACATCACCATCGACTCTCTGCGTATAACCTACATACCACCCAGCGAGGAGGCCCTTGCACATATGGATTCGGTGTTGAGTTTCAAACCCAACATTGTGCTCTGCGACTCGGTGGAGGTCTATGGCTCGCTGGATGCTGTGGTGCCAATGCTTTCGCGCGACTCGCTGGCCGCTATGGAAAAACGCGCAAAGGAGGCCGCCGAAGCCAAAGAGAAGGCAAAAAAGAGGAGTAAGAATAGGAGTAAAAAAACAAAATAGACACCATATGTACACAAAAGAGGAAATCTACGACCCCAAAACCACCGCCGAACTAATGGAGCACTACGAGGCTATCCTCCGACTCCTCGGCGAAAATGCCCAGCGTGAGGGCCTGCTGAAAACCCCAGAGAGGGTGGCCAAGTGTATGCAGTTTCTCACCAAAGGCTACAACGAAGACCCTGCGGAGATTCTTCGCTCGGCAATCTTCAAGGAGGACTACAAACAGATGGTCATCGTTAAGGACATCGAGATATACTCGCTGTGCGAGCACCATATGCTGCCCTTCTATGGCAAGGCTCACGTGGCCTACATTCCCAATGGCCAGATTACGGGCCTGTCAAAAATTCCACGCTGTGTGGAGAGTTTTGCCCGAAGGTTGCAGGTACAAGAGAGGCTCACAATGCAGATTAGGGATTGCATACAGGAAACGCTCAATCCGTTGGGTGTAGCCGTTGTGATAGAGGCTGCACACATGTGTATGCAGATGAGGGGTGTGCAGAAGCAGAACTCCATCACCACCACCTCGGCATTCAGCGGTGCCTTCCTTAACCAACAACTCACACGCCAAGAGTTCCTCGACCTGATTGGCGCAAAATTGCACTAAAAACACTTTTTGAGATATGTTTGCAAAACAGACCTACATCGCCCGCCGCAACGAACTGCGCAGGCGTATGCCCAAAGGGGGCATTGTGGTGCTTATTGGCAATGGCGAAGCACCCCGTAACTATTTCGACAATGCCTATGGCTTCCGTCAGGACAGCACTTTTCTCTATTACTTCGGACTCCAAAACGCCAACCTCGTGGGCGTGATCGACCTCGACAATGAGGTTGACACTCTCTTTGGCGACGACTACACTGTCGATGACATTATCTGGATGGGCCCCCAGCCCTCCATTAAGGAGTTGGCCGAGAGTGTTGGCGTTGGCCAGAGCGCACCATTTGCAGCCGCAAGGGACTGTGTGCAGGCAGCTGTCCGAGCCGGTCGCAAAGTACACTACCTCGTACCCTATCGTGGTGAGGGAGTGTTGTTGATGAGCAAACTGACGGGCATCAAGACCTCCGAGCACTACAACCACTACTCCACCGACCTTGCCATCAACGTGGCCGCAATGAGGGAGGTGAAGAGTGCCGAGGAGATTGAGGAGATGGAGAGGGCCTTCCAGATTGGCTATGCAATGCACACAACCGCCATGCGCCTCACCAAAGAGGGTGTGAGCGAGAGGGTGATTGCAGGTGCTATGGAAGGTGTAACCCACCAGATGGGCGACGGAGTGTCGTTCCACTCCATCGTGTCGCAGCACGGCGAAACACTCCACAACCACTCCCACGACGGCATTTGCGAAAACGGCCGACTGCTTTTGGTGGACGCCGGTGGCGAGACGGTAAACAACTACTGCTCGGACCACACCCGTACATTCCCCGTGAGTGGCAAGTTTACGCCCCTGCAAAGGGATATCTATAATGTTGTACTCCACGCCCACGACGAAGTGTTGCGTATTGCCAAGCCCGGCAAGTACACCGACCTCCACAACGCCTCCTACAAGGCTTTGGCCGAAGGACTCATTGGGTTGGGGCTGATGAAGGGTAATGCCGAGGAGGCTGTGGCAGCAGGTGCCGTAAGGCTCTTTATGCCCCACGGTTTGGGCCACGGACTCGGTATGGATGTCCACGACTGCGAGGCTATGGGCGAGAGGGGTATGGCCGACTACGGCGCAATGTTGGCAAGGGCCGACGAGATTGACACCTGCATCATCCGTGATAGGTGGCTGTTGCGCCCAGGTACGGTGTTGACCGACGAGCCGGGCATATACTTTATCCCCGCCTACATCGAGCAGTGGAAGGCCGAAAGGAAGTGTGAGGAGTTCATCAACTACTCCAAGTTGGAGGCTCTCTACAACTTTGGCGGTATCCGCATCGAGGACGACCTGTTGATTACCGAGAGTGGAAATATTATGCTCGGTGGCGACAAGCACATCCCCGTTACGGTGGACGAAATCGAGGCCTTTATGGCAGAGAATTAGTGCAGAAAAACTGATTGACACAATCATAAACTTTTCCCAATGACAACACCCAACAAGAGGTCGATTGAGGGACGTGTGGTGCAAATCATCGGCCCTGTGATTGACGTTAGTTTCGACAACGGCACATCGGAGGAGGCAGAGGCAATAGACCTGCCGGCCATCCACGATGCTGTGGAGATTGTGCGCCCCGACGGACGTGTTCTTATTGCCGAAATCCAACAACACATCGGTGAGAACTGCGTGAGAGCGGTGGCTATGGACTCCACCGATGGTCTCCGAAGAGGTATGAAAGCAACCTCGCACTACTCCCCAATGACAATGCCTACGGGCGAACAAATCAAAGGCCGACTGCTCAATGTGGTGGGCGAGGCCATCGACGGCATAGGCTCGCTTGACAACACAGGAGCGCTGCCCATCCACCGAGAGGCCCCCAAGTTTGAGGACCTCACAACCACCCAAGAGGTGCTCTACACGGGCATTAAGGTTATCGACCTGTTGGAGCCCTACGTTAAGGGTGGTAAGATTGGTCTGTTTGGCGGTGCCGGTGTGGGCAAGACGGTGTTGATTATGGAGCTTATCCGCAATGTGGCCAAGAAGTTGGGTGGCTACTCGGTGTTTGCCGGTGTGGGTGAGCGCACAAGGGAGGGCAACGACCTTCTGAGGGAGATGATTGAGTCGGGCGTAGTACGCTATGGCGAGGAGTTTGAGGAGGCAATGAAGAGGGGCGATTGGGACCTCTCCAAGATTGACCACGAGGAGCTCCGCAAGTCGCAGGCTACGCTTGTGTTTGGCCAAATGAACGAGCCCCCGGGTGCGAGGGCATCGGTGGCTCTGTCGGGCCTCACGGTGGCCGAGAGTTTCAGAGATGGTGGTGCTGGTAGGGACATTCTCTTCTTTATCGACAACATCTTCCGTTTCACCCAAGCGGGCTCGGAGGTGTCGGCCCTTCTGGGACGTATGCCCTCGGCTGTGGGCTACCAACCAACGCTGGCTACCGAGATGGGTGCTATGCAGGAGAGGATTACATCGACCAAGAATGGCTCCATTACCTCCGTGCAAGCGGTCTATGTGCCTGCGGACGACCTCACCGACCCTGCCCCTGCAACAACCTTTACCCACTTGGACGCAACCACGGTACTCTCTCGTAAGATTGCCGAGATGGGTATCTACCCTGCTGTGGACCCACTGGAGTCCACCTCCCGAATTTTGGACCCCAACATTGTGGGCGAAGAGCACTACACCACAGCACAACGTGTGAAACAGATTCTCCAACGCAACAAAGACCTCCAAGACATCATCTCCATCCTCGGTATGGAGGAACTCTCGGAGGAGGATAAGATTACGGTCAATCGTGCCCGTAGGGTGCAGCGTTTCCTGTCGCAACCCTTCTCTGTGGCAGAACAATTTACGGGCGTGGAAGGCGTGATGGTGTCGATTGAGGACACCATCCGTGGCTTCCGTATGATTCTCGATGGCGAGGTTGACCATCTGCCCGAGGCTGCATTCCTCAATGTGGGCACCATTGAGGCTGCCATTGCCAAAGGAGAAGAGTTGTTGCGTAGAGCAAAATAAGTGATTAAACGTGAGAATGTTACAACTTCATATCATTTCCCCTGTGGGTGAGGTGTTCAACGGCTCGGTGACGAAAGTGTTGCTACCGGGAGCAAAGGCCCCCTTTGTGGTGCTGCCGATGCACGCTCCGCTGATTTCGTCACTCACCAAAGGAGTTATTCGCTACACCGACGAGACGGGCACAGAACACACCATTGAGGTCGGCGGCGGTTTTGTGGAAATCAGGGGGGATATTGTGAGGGTGTGTACCGAATAGAATAAAACCGAAACGTGAGAATGAAACAGATGAAAACAAATACCGCGGTTGAACTATCCATTGGAGCAACCATTCTCTTTGGCTTGGCAGTGCTGGTCATCAAATCCAAGTGGCCCGAGGTGTGGAGCCCTGTGTTCTGGGTTACACCCGCCTTTTTCTATCTCTACGAGGTGGTTTTTATGTGGCTGCTAGGGCGTTATGGGAGTATGAAATCCGACAAAGTGTTGCTAACCTCAATGATTATGAGGGGTGTGAAATTCTTGGGCGTAGCCGCCTTGATGGTCGTCTATGTTAAGTTGGGTCTAGCTGGCAGAGCTCACTTCCTGCTCTATACCTTAATATATTATGTACTCACCTCGGCCTGCGAAACGTGGAGTGTGAGCGTGTATAACAAGAACAAGGGGAATTGAGAATTGACAACTGACAACTGCAAATTGTGAAGAGGCTGTTGCGACATACACTACTCTTGTGGGCGGCACTCGCCATTGGAGTGCTGTCGGGGTGGAGTATGCCCACGGTTGAGCCCACAGATAATGTCACCACAGAGGAAAGTCCTGCCGAGCAAGAGGAGGCCAAACTCGACGTTGTGGGGTTGATTTTCGAACACATTGGCGACAGCTATTCGTGGCACATTGCCACCATTGGTGACCACCACATAGAGATTCCCCTACTCTGCATTGTGCGCTCACAAGAGGGACAATGGTATGCCTTCTCGTCGGCAAAGGTGGCCCACGGACACTCCCACAAAGGTTTTTTCATAAACCACGAAGGGGAGCAATGGAAGGGTAAGCTTGTGGCCCGAAATACAGAGGGCGAACTCTACCGCCCTCTCGACCTGTCGATAACCAAAAATGCCGCGGGTGTGATGTTCAACTCTCTGGTTGTCATCATCATAATACTTGGCGTGGCGGGGTGGTATCGCCGCCGCAACTACGACATAAACGCCATACCGAAGGGCTTTGTGGGTGCTGTGGAAATGCTCATCACGAGCATTGAAGACGACGTGATAAGGCCCTCGGTGGGCAAGGACTACAAGCGTTATTCGCCCTACCTGCTTACGGCCTTCTTCTTCATCTTTGTAAGCAACCTGCTGGGCTTGGTTCCAATCTTTCCCGGTGGTGCAAACGTTACGGGCAACATTGCCGTAACGCTGGTGTTGGCACTCTCCACTATGTTTGCGGTGAACGTGTTTGGCAACAAGGAGTATTGGAAAGAGATTTTGTGGCCCGACGTGCCAGTGTGGATGAAGGTGCCCATACCACTGATGCCCGTCATTGAACTCTTCGGCATCATCTCCAAGCCCTTTGCACTCACCATACGTCTATTTGCCAACATTATGGCCGGACACACGGTGCTCATTGCGCTCACTTGTTTGGTGTTTATAACGGTGAATATGGGCGCAACAATGAATGGCGTGATGACGGTCTTTTCGGTGTTACTATCGGTCTTTATGTTGGTGTTGGAGGTGTTGGTAGCCTACATTCAGGCCTATGTGTTCACAATGCTTTCGGCTGTCTTCATTGGTCTTTCGCGCAAGGAACACCACGCAGCACACAAGAAATAGAAACACAAAAAACAATATTATAAACAACTAAAACTCAAAACACTATGTTAGCATTCATTACACTTTTGCAGGCAATCAACCTCGGTTCGGCAGTTGCGCCCATTGGTGCTGCTTTGGCAGTTCTCGGTGCCGCTTGGGGTATTGGTAAAATTGGTTCCAACGCATTGGAGGCTATGGCTCGTCAGCCCGAGGCAGCAGGCTCGTTGCAGACCGCAATGATTGTGGCTGCTGCGCTGATTGAGGGTGCAACCCTCTTTGCCATTGTAGTCTGCCTGATGGCCTTGTAGTGGGCTGTTGGTCGGAGAAAAACTAACACAACAGAGGAAAAATTATGTCGTTACTGACTCCCGAATTGGGACTCCTTTTCTGGATGCTCCTCTCGTTCCTGATAGTCTTTGGGGTGCTGGCGAAGTTCGGCTTCCCGGTGATTACGGGGATGGTCGACAAGCGTCGTGATCGCATTGAGGAGGGGCTTTTGGCCGCCAAAGAGGCCACCGAAAGACTCCAAGGTGTGCAGCAAGAGGCCGAAAAGATGTTGGCCGAAGCACAGAAAAAGCAGTCCGAAATCGTAGCAGATGCGATGGCCGACAGCCGCCGCATCATTGAAGGCGCACGCCAAAAGGCCGAAGCCGAAGCTACCGCAAGAGTGGAGGCGGCACTTTCTCAAATCGAAATCGAAAAGCAGAAGGCTCTGGGGGAGTTGCGCAGGGAGGTTGCTATGCTCTCGCTAGATGTGGCCGAAAAGGTGCTGCGTGAGAAGATGAAGGACTCCACAGCACAGGCAGGCTACATCGAAAGGCTCATAGCCGAGGCCGAAGACAACTCGCCCAAAACCAATGCCTAACCCACACAAGCCCACCTTGAATACACTCAAACGATGAATAGCAGCATCCTCATAGGTCGCTATGCCAAAGCACTGCTTGCCCAAGCCGACAGCATCGGGCAAGCCGAGGCCCTCTACCCCACAATGGAGCAGTTGGCCCACTTGCTGATGGGGTCGCACGAGGTAAGAGAGGTGCTGAACAACCCTGTGGTTTCACCACAAAGAAAGTGTGCCATTGTGTTGTCGTGTGTAGAGGGGTGCTGTGCGGAGGAGTGTAGGGCTCTGCTGGGTAGGTTTGTAGATTTGGTACTCGCCCACCACCGAGAGCGATGGCTGGGAGAGATGTCGCTCGGATATGTAAGGCTCTACCGCAAGAGTCGTGGCCTTGTAAGAGTGCAACTCACAACCACCACTCGGCCCGAAGAGGCACTCCTCGCTCGATTAAAAGCCATCGTAGAGGAGCGCACAGGAGGCGTGGCAGAGGTGATTTTACACACCTCGCCCGACATCAAGGGTGGCTTCGTTTTGCAGGTTGACGACCTGCTGCTGGACGCCTCGTTGAAGGGGCAGTTGGAGAAGATTCGCAGAGAGTTTCTCCGCAAAAACAAAACACTTGTATAGGACATAAAGCGTTGTGGCTCCACATCTTACAACACCAATATGATGGGCGGGGTGCACAACCTAAAACAACAAAAAATGGCAGAGATAAGACCAAGCGAGGTGAGCCGCATTTTGCAAGAACAACTTGCCGGCATCGACACCACAGTAAAATTTGAAGAGGTGGGCACCGTGTTGCAAGTGAGCGACGGCGTAGCACGCATCTATGGACTCCACAATGCCGAGAGTGGCGAGTTATTGGAGTTTGAGGGTGGCGTGTCGGGCGTTGTGATGAACCTCGAAGAGGATAATGTGGGAGCTGTACTTCTGGGCCCCACCGACCACATCAAAGAGGGACAAATAGTAAGGCGCACCGAGAGGATTGTGTCGATTGAGGTCAACGACAATGTGGTGGGAAGGGTGATTAACCCTCTGGGCGAAACCCTTGATGGCAGGGGCGATATTGAGGGCGAGAAGTTCTCAATGCCGTTGGAGCGCAAAGCCCCCGGTGTTATCTTCCGTCAACCCGTAAACGAGCCCCTCCAAACGGGCCTCAAAGCGGTGGATGCAATGATTCCCATCGGTAGGGGCCAGAGGGAGCTTATCATCGGCGACCGCCAAACGGGCAAGACCGCCATTGCCATCGACACCATCATTAACCAGAGAGATAACTACCTCAACGGCAAGCCCGTCTATTGTATCTATGTAGCTGTGGGACAGAAGGGTTCAACGGTGGCCAACATCGTCAACACCCTCCGAGAAAAGGGAGCGATGGACTATACGGTGGTGGTGGCAGCCACAGCCTCGGACCCTGCGGCTTTGCAATATTTTGCACCCTTTGCAGGTGCGGCCATTGGCGAATGGTTCCGAGACACGGGCCGCCACGCATTGGTGGTCTATGACGACCTCTCGAAGCAGGCTGTTTCCTATCGTGAGGTGTCGCTAATCCTGCGTCGTCCTTCGGGCAGGGAGGCCTATCCCGGCGACATCTTCTACCTCCACTCCCGACTCTTGGAAAGGGCAGCCAAAATCATCGCCAACGACTCGGTGGCCGAGAAGATGAACGACCTTCCGGAGTGTCTGCGTGGCAAGGTTAAGGGCGGAGGCTCGCTGACCGCACTACCCATCATTGAAACACAGGCGGGCGACGTTTCGGCCTACATCCCAACCAATGTGATTTCCATTACCGATGGTCAGATTTTCCTCGAAAGCGACCTCTTCAATCAGGGCGTAAGGCCTGCTATTAATGTTGGTATCTCGGTGAGCCGTGTGGGTGGAAATGCCCAGATTAAGGCGATGAAGAAGGTGGCCGGTACGCTCAAAATAGACCAAGCACAATATCGTGAGTTGGAGGCGTTTACGAAGTTTGGCGGCGATTTGGACCCCGTTACTGCCTACGTCATCGACAAAGGACACAAAAACACCGAGCTGCTCATCCAACCACAGTATGCACCAATGCCCGTAGAGGAGCAAATTGCGGTGCTATATTGTGGTGTGAACGGACTCCTCAAAGAGCTTCAAACCGAACAAGTAAAGAACTTTGAAAGGCTATTCTTGGAACTACTGCGAGCCACCCACTCGGAGGATGTGTTGGGGGGCCTAAAGGCGGGTGTACTCAACGAGGAGATTGTCTCGGGAATAGAAAAAACAGCAGCCGAAACCATTGCTGCAATAAACTCATAATCAACAACACACAACAATCGTGGCATCGCTCAGGGAGATAAAAGAGAGGATTGCATCGGTGCGTAGCACACGCAAGATTACCTCGGCTATGAAGATGGTTGCGGCAGCAAAACTGCACCGCACCCAAAGGGCCATTGGTGCGCTTGTACCCTACTCCGATGAACTGCAAAAAATCACCTCCCACTTGGTTGGCAGCCAGGAAAACACCCCCCTTACCCTTGCCACTCCACGCACCATAGAAAGGGTTACACTCGTGGGCTTTGCGTCCAACGGAACGCTCTGCGGAGCCTACAATGGTAATGTGGTGAGGCGCACCACCAAGACCGCCCGAGAGTGGGCAACCGAGGGTGGCAAAGTGGAAATTATTGCTGTGGGAGAACAACTTGCCAAGGGGCTACATCGCGAGGGCTTTATGTGCGAAGATGGGCACGAGGATTTGGCAGATAAGCCCACCTATGAGATGGCCGGCGAGATGGCCAATCGATTGATGAATGAGTACCTTGCGGGGGATACCGACAGGGTGGATATTGTCTATTATAAATTCCTCTCTGCCGGCACACAAAAACTCGTGTGTGAACAACTTCTGCCAATAGAAATGGAGAAAACAGAGGGTGGCGACAGCTACACCACGGAGTATATTTTGGAGCCCGATAGGGAGCAACTTATTGCGGAGATTGTGCCCCGACAAATCACCCTGAAACTCTACTCTGCGGCACTCTCGGCTTCTGCCTCCGAACACGCTGCGAGGATGATTGCGATGCAGACCGCAACCGACAATGCCGACAAGCTGATTGGCGAACTCGCACTTGAATACAACAAACAACGCCAGCAGGCCATCACCACAGAATTGCTCGACATTATGGGTGGCCAAAACGAGCGATAATCATCACCATATTCTTTGTAGATTTTACACATCAGGGGCTCAAAGACTCTGTTGTGGTGGGCGTTTTTACACATAAGAGGGGTAAAAAAGGAGTATGCAAGATGTTCTATTATCCGATTTTTATGTGCTGTTTTTGCGCGGCTTTTGGAAAATATATGAAAAATGTGCATTTTCTATGTCAAATTTCTCTTTTGCGCGCGAGGTTTTGTGTAAATAATTATCTTTGCACCGTAACGACATACTAAAAAACACATTATTCTATGCCGACACATCACAACAACCCCCAAAACCCTAACCGAATTTTCGACTTTGACTTTATGGTCAAGAGTCTGCAATTGCGTCCTGAGCCTTCGTTTCACTACTTCGACATTGCAGGTGGCGATGCAATGACGACCACAATGATGGATCGTTCAATTATGTTCAAGGACGGCGTGATAATGTGGATATGCAGGGCCGGAAGCGTACAAGCTTCTGTTGATGGAACCTCCCACATTGTTAGGGCCGGACAGATGCTCATAATCTTTGCCGGCACCTACTGCCGTTTCACCACCGTATCGCCTGACTTTTTGGCATCAACCATTGTGGGCCGCATCAACGACGAAGCTTCGGTGGGTAGCATTGTAAACACCTTCCCCCGTTTGCGCCAAAATCCCGTAATCTCGTTGCTCAAACAAGAGAACAGGGTTATGACCGCGCTGATGGAGTACATTGCCGCATCCTCGGCTAACTATCGCAACTGCAATCGTGCTGACATTGACCGCAACACATTGGCCATTCTGCGCTCGGAGTTGGTTGACATTTTCCTGCGTCGCAACCTCGCCGTGAAGGAGAGTTCTGCTAGCGAACAGTTGGCCAAGAGGTTTAGTATGATGCTTACAGCCAGCTCGTTCGAGCACCGCGACGTGGAATACTATGCCGAGTTGTTTGGTATGAGCGCCAAGCAGTTTTCGGGCAAAATCAAGAGGGTTACGGGCATCACTCCTTCGGATATGATTGCAGAGATGGTAATCAAAAATGCCAAACGATTGTTGCTCAATGCGAGCCTGTCGACGACCATCGTGAGCGATAGGATGAACTTTGCAACTCCTTCGTTCTTCTGCCGCTACTTCAAGCGCTACACGGGAATGACCCCACAACAGTGGCGTCAGAGTGTGAACTCCCCCATTAGGGAGCAAAAAAATGTTTAGAATTCTTCTACACAATTCCTAAAACTATCTTTTTTGAGAAGGGGTATGCCTAACCGAAAGTTGGGCATACCCTCTTTTGTTGAGGTTGTGCGACACGAGTGATTTCAAGACGTGCATAACGCAAAAATCACCTTGTCGGACGACCTCTTTTCTGTTGTCGCCAGCCAATGCGAAATGGGGCCACAGAGGGGATGATTTGGGGGTGGCAAAGACGAACCGAACCACACTCCTACCACATTTTGCCCGCAAAACAAATATGTACTATTTTCCGATTTTAACATTCAAATTACCCCCCCCATATACCCAAAAAATGACAAAATGACTATTTTTAATCGAAAAATTCACCCTACTAACACAAAAAAACACTATCTTAGGCTTCGTGGGCATAATTTATTTTTTCTCTTTAAGAGAAAAGGGGACAAACGTGGGGCTTGAACGGGGCGGTGTTTGAGTCTCTTTTGCCTCCGAAAAACAACACAACTGTCCACCGATTTGGTTAGGTCGAGAAGGAATGGAGAACTATTTTTCGATAAAATATAGTTGCAGAAAAATTGTCGTGTTGCTCGTTGCACTCACGTGCGCGACGTCGCTTTGGGCTCAAAAGAGAGAGTCCCACACGATGTCTGCTACTCTCTATTTCCGCCACGACAAATATGTCCTCGACGAGAGCTACCTCTCCAACCGCCAAACCATCCAATCCCTCGACAACTTCTTTGAGGCCAACGGCAAGTATATCGACAGTGTCGCCATTGTTGCCTATGCTTCGCCGGAGGGTAGCGTTCGTTACAACCAAAGGCTTTCGGCCCGTCGTTCCGGCACGACCAAATATTGGTTGCTGAAACGCTACAAGACTCTGGGGCTGGAACAGATGAGGGAGGAGCCTCTGGGTGAGGACTTCTCCGGTCTTATCGAGCGCGTGGAGGCCGACAAAGATGTTCCCTTCAAGAGGGAGGTGTTGCAGATTTTGCGTCGCAAGGGTGTCCACCCCGACAAGAAGATGCGCCAACTGATGAAGTTGCGCAAGGGCCTGCCATATTCCTACATCAACCGCCACCACCTACCCTACCTGCGTACGGCAACAACGCTTGTCATCTATTGGTCGCAACACGTGGCGGCACTCCCCACCACCGCACCCAAGAGTGATGTTGCATCCGACATCACCCCACCCTTCCACCTTCAATTCAGACCACTACCCGCCCCAAGCTCCTCGCGTAGGACCATTCTGGCGCTGAAAACCAACGCCCTCTACGATGCGGCCACTGTTGTCAACTTTGCAGTGGAGGCACCCATTGGCAATCGCTTCTCGTTGGTGTACAACCACATTTGCCCGTGGTGGCTGACGGAGAACAACCGCTACTGCTTGCAGCTGCTTGCGATTGGCGGCGAAGCAAGGTGGTGGTTTGCACCAAAACCCGTTGCACCCAATGGCAACTTCCCCGGCAGAGATAGGCTTGTGGGCCACTTCTTGGGAGCCTATGCCATGAGCGGAATGTTCGATTTCCAAGCCAACACTTGGGGCTGCTATCAGGGTGAATTTTGGAGCGCAGGACTCACTTATGGCTATTCGGCTCCGTTGGGCAAGCGAATGAACATCGAGTTTTCGCTCTCAGTGGGCTATGCCAACATCCCCTACCGCCACTATGTCCCCACGGACGATTGGCAGGACCTCATCAGAGATAAATTCAACGCCGGCCGCCTCCACTGGGTTGGTCCCACCAAGGCGGAGATATCGCTTGTTGTACCCATCACCATTAAGACGAAAGGAGGCAGTTGGTGATGAGGTTGGCGTGCAGACATACGGCAGCACTCCTTGTGATGGTGATGGTGTTCGCGGTGCTTGGCTGTGAGCGCAGGCCCTTGTTGGACCCCAACTTCACCACCGAATTGCAGGTTGTCATCGACGCCGAAGGTATGCGCAACGTAACCTGCGACATCTACAATCCCAAGATACAACCCCAACCCACCAATCCAGAGATGCTGAGGGTGCTCTTCTATGAGCCCGGGGAGAACAGGATTGCAGGCGAGAGCTACATCAGCAGCGTTTCGACCGACTCGCAAGGCCGCCACGTTGTTTCGGGCCGTGTGGGTATTATGCCCGGCAACTACGAAATGGTTGTCTATAACTTCGACACCCCATCGACCATCATCCGCAACGATTACAGCCACCACACCATCGAGGCCTACACCTCGTCGGTGTCGGAGGCCCTTGCAAGTCGTTTCAACACCCGTGCGAACGAGCCTCTGGACATACGCCACCAACCCGACCTTGTGTGGGTGGCCACCGATGCCGCAAAGAGCATCCCGTGGCACGACGAGCTCTACACCATCCGCACAACCGCCACACCCGTAACCGAGACCTTCTACTTGCAGGTGAAGGTTGAGGGATTGGAATGGGTGTCGAGTGCGCAGGCCATCCTGACGGGTATGGCCGGCAGCAATATGCTCGGTAGCCGCCAGAGGGTTGACGTGCCCGAGACGGCCATCTATTTCTCCTTGCAGAAGAGCGACGACAAGGGCTCGGCGGTGTTGTGTAGTGTCTTTAACACCTTTGGACACATCGACCACTCGAACAACGAGTTGTGGGTGTCGTTCAACATCAACACCGTGGACGGCCGTGTGGAGAACAGGGATTTCAACATTTCGAAATTGTTTGAGAGCCCCGAGTGTAAGGAACACAACTGGCTGCTGTTGGACGAGGTTATCACCATCGACAAGCCCTCCACTCCTCCCACTGCGGGTGGTGGTTTCAAGCCCGAGACGGAGGATTGGAAGGAGGAGCACTTCGATATGGAATTGTAATGAAAATAAACTAACCAAAATAAAACTTGACAACACGAAACAGACACAACAGACAACATCAAAAAACGCAAATAACAGAAACAAACAACCAATTAATCAACAAACAACAAACAAAACACAAACAAACCAATTAACATTTATTAACCTTTCTAAAACAAACAAAACTATGAAAAAACTTATCGCTATTGCAGCAGCATGTGTAGCACTTGCCAGCTGCGTGAAGAACGAGGTTGATTTCAGTGGTAACTTTGCACAGGGTGAGAGGATCGACTTCCAAGCTGTTCAGAGCGTGCCTGTTGAGAATCGTGGCGCCTTTGAGGGCGACTCATTCATCGCTGCCGCTTTCCTGCTGAACGAAGGCGAGACTTGGGCCGGCGCACACTCCACTGCTCAGCCCTACTTCCAGAACGAGACGGTAACCAACACCAGCGGCGATTGGACCACCGGCACCGCCTACTATTGGCCCGCACGTGGTAGCCTCACCTTCTTCGCTGTGGCTCCTACCGGCTTCACCGCAACCCGCGAGTGGAACACCAACAAAGACTACGTCATCTCCGGTTACAGCGTGGAGACCAACAAGAATGTTGACCTCCGTGTTGCCGACATCGTTCGCGAGGCAAAAGGTAACGACGTTCCCGCCGTGTTCCGCCACAAGTTGACCAAACTCAACTTCGGTATCACCAAGGCTGCAAGCGACCCTCGTGAAATCAAACTCAAAAGCATCGTAATCAGCGGTGTATATTCCGAGGGTACCTACACCATGCCCTACAACACCATTCACGGCAGCGGTACCGTTGTTGACTTCTGGACCGTGCCCGATGGTGCCAGCAGCGAGACTTGCACTCTCTTCTCCGGCGATTTGACCGTTACCGATGCAACTCAGGAGATTACAATTGACCACTCCTACGTGATTCCTCAGGAGTTCACCAGCGCAAGCTACCTGACCGTTGTTTACACCGTAACCAACAATGGCGCAACCGAGACCGTTACCGTTAAGAAACACCTCGGCGACGATATTGACACCGCCGACAAGATGTGGAGTATGAACGAGAATATCTCCTACAACTTCACCATCGGTGCTGTTGAGCAAATCATGTGGGCTCCCTCGCAGGAGGATTGGACCGACCAGAGCTTCACCATCGAACTCTAATCCAACACCCCTTAACCCGTGGCGCAGGGTATAAGTGCGCCAACCAAGCCTCGTGGGAGCCGACTACTCCCCCGAGGCACACAAAAACAAGTAAAGAAACCAACAGAATGAAAACGAAAACCCACATAGCAAAACTACTCTCCGCCGTGGTGGCGATGTGTGCCTCGGTGGCGTGTGTCAACGTGGATGGTTACGAGAGCGAACAGCCGTCGCTTGTGGGCTTCCAGAGCGTGGTGGGCCTTGAAGAGAGCGAGTCGAGGGCCGACGGTGTGGTCTATCCCACCGACATCCCCTTCTCCGCATCGGCCTATGCTCTGCCCAACGACTACCATTGGGACCGCAGCAAAGCGAACGCCGTGGAGTATTTTTCGGGCGTGAAGGTGGAGTACAACCCCACGTTGGGTGCGTGGGTGGGCAACCCTGCACAGTTTTGGCCACACACCTATTGGCTCACATTCTTCGCACACTCCCCGTGGGGCGACAACAATGGCAATCAGATAACCAACATCACCATCGACACCGCTACCGACGCCACAATCGTAACCGGTTGGGACACCTCGGCAGAGGCAACCAAAGGTATCGACCTGATGATTGCCGAGGTGGGCGAAGGCCAGAAGAACCGCTTCCACGAAAACACCCTCGGTGGTGTCCCCACCGTATTCCGCCACACCCTCTCCCGAGTGCAGGTCATCGCCGGCCTTGCCTCTGAGTATGTGGTTGGTGGCAGAACATACAACATTACCCTGCAACGTGTGGAATTGCGACAAATATTCACCCGAGGCAACTACTCCTCCGCTACATCGCGTTGGGATGCACAGTCCCAACCCAAAACCATCACCCTCTACGACTACCGCAACGAGGGCACCGAAGGTGTGGTGTTGGACGTGAGCGCCAATCAGGTGGGCGAGCCGACTCTCGTGCTCCCACAAGTACACCAAGTGGGCCAAGAGGGCACGCAGGCCGAGATGTATGTGGAGTGGCACGATTCGTACAGCGGAGCTGTGGAGAGCGCAACCATCAACCTCCGACAAAAATTCACCAATAGCTACTGGGGGCGTGGTAACCACTACACCTACTATCTCACTTGGGACAAAGGTGCTACAAGTTTCATCGAGTTTGACAAGCCCGTCATCTCTGCCGACTGGATTAGCGGAGGCGACTTTGTCCTCGAAATCGAATAGTACCACAATATGACACCAAAGAGCAACAAATGAAGAAGACAAACAACATAGACACTCTGTTCCTGTGTGCGGCAGCACTCCTCTTGTTGGGTGGTTGCACCGAAAAGACGTGGCCCGACCTCGGGCCCATCTCCTACGAGCCGGTGGTGGTGATGTCGCAGGTGGCCAGAGCCGACCACGAAGGCGAAGGCGGCAGCAACATCTACCCGAAGGATAGCTCCTTTGGGGTGTGGGTGGCCACACTCGACGACAACCTCCTGTGGGAGTACGACAGCCACACCGCCGAGGTGGTTGTAGATGACGAGGTGGTCGGCTGGAACGGCACGGAGTGGAACACTGCAACACCACACGCTTGGCCTGCCGAAAAGAGGCTCACCGTGGCAGCCTACTCGCCCGCAACCGCCCAAGCATCGTTCTCCGACGAGGAGGGTGTGGTGTTCCGCGATGTGGATGTGTTGGAGGATGGCGGTAGTGAGTTGCTGTTCGCAGGGCCCATCTGCGACAAGTCCTACGGAGTGGGCAGCGGAGTCATCACCATCCCGTTCAAGCACGCCCTCTGCTCGGTACAATTTGCTGTGATACCACACCTGCCCGACCACATAGGCGTTGTGATTCGCAAAATTTCCGTCGGGCAGCTACAACACAAAGGCTCTTTTGCCTCTCTCCCCGAGCCGTCGTGGGCCACAGAGGGAGAGCTGTGTGAGCAGGTGGTCTTTGAGGGCAACGAGGCGGTGCAGTCGGGCGAAGTGAAGCTGCTCGGAGAGCCGAAATGGGTGCTCCCACAGATAACCACCGCCAAAGTGAAAATCTTGTGCGACTTCGTCTATGCAAACGCAACCCTCCCCAACCAAACGTTGGAGGCAGACAAAAACGTCGCTTGGCAACCGGGTGTGGGCTATCTCTACACCCTGAAAATTTACACCGACAGCGTCGGATTCCTACACGACAACATCAGCGCCATAATCGAAGAGTAGGGACACAGGTGGTGGTCGCAGGAGAAGAAAGAGTATTTGAATTCAATTTGGTAGAAAGATGAAGAAACTGACAACATACGCCTTTGTGTTGGCTCTGCTCGCTACAACGCCGGCCTGCAACTCGCCCGAGGTTGTAACACCACAACCACGGCGAGATTTGCTCGTATTCGACACACCCACCGAGGCTCCGCAACCCTCCGAAGCAGGGCGTGCCGGCGCAGGCTCTACTACCATTGTGTCCACCACCATCCAGAACCATAAGATTGCTGTGTTTGGAAGGTATGAAACGGGCGACAACATCTTCCTCAACCACCCCGAAATACTCTCCTACGCAACAAGTTTCCGTGATGCCAATGGCACCACACACACCGACCAATGGGTCTATGGCGACACCTCCAAGTATAACTGTGGCACCGACGAAGAACCTCGCAGGCCTTGGCTCCGACTCCTCGACCACGAATTCAGAGCCTTTGTTCCATACAATCCCGACGGTAACGACCACCAAAACGGCCTCCCTCCCGAAAACATTCAGGCGATGAGCGACGCAAGCAGATTGGTGCTCAACTACTACACCCAGACCAACAAGTTCGACCTGATGGTGGCACGCACCCTCCGCAACCCGACAAAGGATGCCGAAGGTGTGAGTGAGGTCAAGTTGGAGTTTCAGCACGTCCTTTCGGCTCTCCAATTCCGCATCAAACACAAACTCGAAAATACCGATGTGCTCACCGAAGCCTACATCGACGGCATTGCCGCTTCGGGCGTATTATACTATGGCGTAAGGTTGGAGGGCGACTCCGAAACCAACATACATTGGACCCCCTCGCAACCCTCCAACAGAAACTATCTGTGGACCGGCTCCAAGACCATCGGTAGGACCGACGGCACCGCCGCTGTGGCCTTCGATGGCGACGGAATAGTCTTCGCCATCCCCCAAACCATCGGCGAGCAGCAGGTGTCGTTCGTCTTCAAAACCGAGACGGGCGACCAAGCCATCCACCGCGCATACCTCCCCGCAATGACGCTCGAAGCAGGCAAAAAATATCTCTTTACGATGGAGCTCAGCGGAGCCTCAACGAATATCTCTGTGAGCATCAAGGAGTGGACCGAGGTGAAGTCCAACCAAGACATCTACATTCAGTAAACACACAGCAAAACCACCAAAGACTGACACGCAATGATTCGGAACAACAAAAACATATTCTCCCTCGCAATCGTCGGACTGATGATGTTGGTCGGCTGTACCAACATCACCCCCGAGGTGCCCGATGTGAGCGGAGGTGGTAGCAATGGGCCTCGGGATGCTTCCGTAGTCCTCACCGTCAGCTCTGTGTCCTCGGCGGAAGAGAGTCGCGCCGTTGGCAGCGCAGGTTCTGCCGTGGCCGGAGAGAAGATGAACAACCTCACGGTGTTGATAACCAAAGACGGAGTGGTTCACAAATGGATCACACTCAACGAACACAATGCGGAGTTTAACGACGAACAAACCGAAGCTCTCGTGTCGTTTGAGAACCTCGACCGTGGCGAGCACGAAATCTTCCTCATTGCCAACACCCCCATCGACCTGAGCCCCTACACGGCCGAAAATGCTTCGGTGGCAAACCTCAAAGATGCGCTCGTGGGCGCCCTCACGGAGCCCAACACACCCTCGTTTTCCGAGGCCAACGGGATGCCAATGACAGCCATTCTACCCGTGTCGTTCAAGCAAGGTGTCAACCTCATCAGTGGCGAAGTGGAGAGGGTGGTCGCAAGGGTTAGTATCGTGGCCCACAACCACGTGTTGGACGAAAATTACAGGATTGTGGTTGCGAATTTCTCGCTCGGCAACTTCAATGCCTCCAACGCATACCTCTTCAACCACGACTACACAGCCCCCGGTGGCATTGCTTGGAATGGGTTTGCTGTCAACAACAACTCGCACTATGTTGAAAACGGTGGCGAATTTGTGCTATTCGACGACTATGTCTATGAGGGCAGCGCCCCAAATGGCAGCTACACCATGGGGTTGAAGGTTGCCGTCTTTGGCAACGATGTGTTCAATCCGGAGAGTAGCAACGAGGCCCTCAAAGAGGTGCCCACAATTACCACCGCAGAAGGTGGTCCCGACACCTCCGTAAACCACTATGACATCATCGCCGGACACCAATATTTTTTGCGCAATGCGGGCAACAACCGCTACCTCTACATCAACAACAATGGCTATCTGGCCCTGTCGGCAACAGCACCCACAACCAACGACGAAAACTATCTGTGGGTATTCTCCGGCAACACATCGGGAACAATTCGCAATGTCGGCACAGGACACTACCTCCAACGTAGTAGCACCACTCTTGGAGTGAATACCAACGCGAATTATGCCGAGAACTTTGTTTTCGGCAGCTACAACAACACAAGCGCGTGGTTCCGTTCGTCCTATACCGGCAGCAACTACAAATACTTCCTCGCAAACAGCAACAACTCCCCCGGACTGACGCGAGGTGCGCGCAACGGAACCTCCGCAAACAGCAACAATCAACGCTGGTATCTGCACACCCCGAAGCAATCAACCAATTGGACAAAAACTCCGTGGAACAACAAAGAGATCACACACTCGGCCAATCTGACCATCATCGATTCGAACGGTCGAACCATTGAGCTTACCGAGGTGAAACGCAATGCACACATCAAGGTTGGTGTAAACATCTTCTTCAATCCAGAGGATGGTTATTTCAACTTTGAGGTTGTGCCGTGGAAGGGTGGCTCTGGCGGCGATGTTACATTTGATTGACAAGGACGGACAAAAACCCTCCGATTCCTCTGTGTGGGTACATAAGTGGAAGGTGGGGGGAGAGGAAGAGATAAGATGAGAGCGTATAACACGTTTTGACTATGACGAAGAATAGATACATATTGGCACTGATGGCGCTGCTGATTGGCGGTCTGACACTAATCGGTTGCACCAACGACCTTGCGAGCGAGGATGTGGGTTCCTCGCCCGCCACAAACGGCATACTACTCCACTTTGCACCCCCGCAAACGGAGAATATCGAAGTACGTAGCAGAGCCTACAACCTCAACCACCTCGACGAGAACCGAGTACTCAATATGTTTGTATTCCTCTTCGACTCGTCGGGCGACAAGGTGTACTCGCAGTACTATGACAACAACAACCTCAAAACATCGGCTGCGCAAGTAGAGAGCGCCACGGAAGATTGTTGGTATGTGAACAACTCCTCCTCGGCCGACACAAAAACAACCGGCGTGGTTAACATCCACACCTCCGTTGACGAGGATGACACCTACCAAATCTACATCATTACCAATCTGGATGCCGATATGGTCGATATCTCCTCCGACCGACTCTCGCAGGTGCAAAACGAACAAGAGCTCCTCAACATCCGAGGACGTATGATTCAACAAACCCTCTCGCGTAATGGTGCTCTGCAAATGAGCGGCAAATTGGACAATGTGAAGATTCACAAAGACAACAACGGTGTGGTTAAAATCTTCACCGGCGACAACACCAACAACACCGCCACCATCCAGCTCCACCATATGGACGCCAAGATTCACATCACACTCAAACAGGGCGACAAGGTGATGAGCCTCTCCAATGCCGAAATCAAGGTGGTGAATCTTCCCAAAGTGGGCTTCGCATTCCCCTATGAGATGAGGGTTGAGGGGGCAACCGACACCACCACCGGACACGATGCCACAACCACCTCCGAGGACTTCTTTGACTATGGTTTCAACTCCTTCGACGAGGTTTCGCAAACCACCATCTCCGGACGCACCACAAGCACCTATGAGGCGTGGTTCTATATGCTTGAAAACCGACGCAAACCCAAAATGGAGATTCCGTTGACCAACAGCGCAGTGCCCAACTATGTCCCCCTGCACGAGCGTAGCCGACAGACGAAGTATCAGGACGGAACGTGGTGGCTAAATGGTGTGGATGTGGATGGCAATCGCGACTTTATGTATGCCGACAACCTGTCAACCTACGTCCTCATCAAATGTAACGTCAAGACCGAACTCGAAGGCGAGCAAGCCGGACAAGAGCTTGGTGGCGATGTTCAATACCTGCTCCACCTCGGCAACTTCGGCAGTAGCAAAACCAAAGAGGAGGTGAACAATTTTAATGTAAACCGCAACACATATTATCACTACACCGTAACCATCAACGGTCTGAACAGCATCACTACCGAAGTGGATGCTCGCGGAGAGTCGGTGGACGAAAGTGGTCGCCAACCGAGCGAGATACAACCGGGTGCCTTCGGTAATGTCGTTGTGGCAAAGGAAGAGATTGCGCTCTGCGACTGCCACTACTCGTCCCGCACCCTCACCTTCCACGCCAAAAACATCAGTAGCGACAAGGCGCTAACTTGGTTTGTAAACACTCCCTTTGGCGAAGGTGGTCCCGAAATCGACGCAAACGGCAACGACATCATCCCCCCGGGGCTGGACTATGAGTGGGTTAAATTCCGTGTCAATAAGATGGATGACAACGACATCTATTTCTCCGACTTGCGTCGCGAATATACCAACGTCGAATACCACGCCACAAACTCGCCCGATGGAATTATGAATGTCAGTCAGCTGGTGAAGTATATCAAAACCCAGCACGACCTATTCCTCGAAGGCTACGATGCAAGCAAGGGATACAGTACTCTGGGAGATTTCGACAAAGACCCGGCGGGGCCGAAGATTTGTATCACCGCCTTTGTGGATGAGTTCTACTACGACTACGACCCTCGCAACCCCAATGCCGAAATTCCCGACGACTTCTGGAAAAACTATGTGAATGCACCACAGGACAGGTATCTTTATATTCTGAGCGACGCCTTTATGTCCAACGACAAGGAGAGCTCGTCCAAAGGCTCTGTGGTTACCATCCAACAGAGGCCCATACAGTCAATCTATGACACCAACCCGTCCAACACCTCCTTCCACACGGCGTGGGGTGTGGAATACACCGACGAGTATGGCGAAATGTGGCGCTACGACCAAAATGCTCCAACCACAAGGTATGAAGAGCCAAATGTGAACCCCGCCCAAAACCGAGGAAACAACTCGCAGGACAACGGACGACTCAACTCCATCAAAGAGTGGGATCTCTTTGTGAGCAACACAGCCATCAAGGCCAATGTCAAGTGGACCGACTATGTGAATTGGGAGGTAACAAACGAGGTTCCTATGCTACAAGAAGAACACCAAAAGTTGCGCTACTCGTGTATGACCCGCAACAGGGACAACAACGGTAACGGCCTTATTGACCAAGATGAAATACGTTGGTACACCGCCTCCATACGTCAGCTTATCGGTATGACCATTGGACAAGGTTTGTTGAAGTTCGATTCGAGGCTCTATCATCGCACCTCGGAGGAGCGACAAAGTATGGACAACGCCGTGTGGAGGCAACACATTGTGTCGAGCACTATGTATGGCGACAACAGCAACAACCCAACCATCGTGTGGGCCGAAGAGTTGTGCTCCACGGGCGACTTGTACAACTCGTGGGTGTGGAGCAATACGGGTGGAAATGTGGGACGTGTTTACCAATGGACGGTGCGCTGCGTACGCAACCTCGGCACCACCAACGAAACCACCCCTACGGGCTACGACCTCACACAAGAGCCTGATTCGTATGTTGAGTACGACACCGAAAACCTCTCTATCACCTGCGTAAGGCTCGACGAAAAAGCCCTCCGCGACCAATCGTCCATCGACCTCCCGTTCAGCGACGAAAATCGAGAGGTTAACCGACTCTCCAAACGATTCTACATTGCCCCCACAAAGGTTGCTTCCCTACCCACACTTCCCGCATCCTACAACCACAACATGTCGTGGGTGAACCACAATAGGTACATCTCGGACGTGGGTAGCAGTGTGTTGAGCGGCCACTGTCCGGAAGGCTATCGTATTCCCAACCAGAACGAGCTGGCAATGATGCTCTACTACTTCCCGTCCTATGTAAACGAGGGTGTTCCCTTCTGCCGCACCTACTACTCGTTTGGTGTTCTTGGCGAGCCCGGTGTTGCCAAAGAGCCAAAGGCCGGATGGGGTATTCAGGGTGGCAATATTTTTATGGTGGACACCCACAATGTGGGAGTTCCTCGCTGTGTTCGCGATGCCACCATCGACGAGTTGGTAGCCGACGGCTTGTTGTAGGAGGGGCACAAAACCGACAAAAAACCGGCAAAACTATGGGTGTTTGCACTCGGGCCAGCAAAAGGTTAATGGCGCTGACATCAAGAGGGTGTGGTTGGGGGTTTGTGTAACGCAAGGTGGTGGGGTGTGGAGTGTGTGTTTTGCGTGGTTGGGGCACACAAAAACCTCCCTGCGGGCGAAAGATGTGAAAAAAATGTGATTGAGAGTTGGAAAATTGAATTTTATCCGTATCTTTGTGCACTCAAAAGAGGCCCGGATGGCGGAATTGGTAGACGCGTTGGTCTCAAACACCAATAGGTTCACCCCTGTGCCGGTTCGATCCCGGCTCCGGGTACTTGAAGAGACTTTTCAGAAAAATCTGAAGAGTCTCTTTTCTTTTGTCCTCGTAACTCATTGGTTTGCAGGTATATTAAATCAAGCACCTTGTTGTAAGAGTTGGTTCGATATGATTTTCCATCAAAATCAAATTT
>JAGBGK010000026.1 GCA_017936005.1 Tidjanibacter sp. | reverse complement strand
TTCAAAATTCAAAATTCAAAATTCAAAATAAAGTCGTTAGACGTTAGACGTTAGACGTTAGACTAAAAAAAATGAAAGAGAAGAAACCAAAATTTTCACGCGCCTTCTGGGTGGCCAACGTGGCCGAGATGTTCGAGAGGGCAGCCTACTACGGAGTGTTCGTAGTCATCACACTCTACCTGAGTAACATACTCGGTTTTAGCGACATAGAGGCGGGTATCATCAGCGGACTCTACGCCTCGTTGCTCTACTTCCTGCCACCATTCACGGGTGCCTATGCCGACCGCATTGGTTTCCGCAAGTCGATGCTATTGGCATTCTCGCTACTCACGGTAGGCTATGCAGGACTCGCCCTATTGCCCACAGGGTTGGAGAACGCAGGACTCGTGAGCTATGGCGAAAAGACCGTCTTTACGGGCCTTGTGGATAGCCCCTATCGCTACGGTATCGTCCCCATACTCATCGTGTTGATGGTGGGCGGCTCGTTCATCAAGGGTATCATCAGCGGCTCGGTGGCCAAAGAGACCGACGAGAGCAATCGCGCACGAGGGTTTGCCATCTTCTATGCAATGATTAACATCGGCTCCTTCTCTGGTAAGTTCCTCGTGGACCCACTGCGTAGGTCGTTGGGCGACACGGGCCTCATCTACCTCAACTGGTTCTCGGTAGCGATGACCGCCGTGGCACTCGTAGCCATCTACATCTTCTACCGCAGCGACAAGGCACAACCCGACCCCACCAAGACCGTGGGACACATCTTCCGTTCGTTCGGCAAGCTGTGTTGCAATGGCCGTCTGGTGGCTCTCATACTGATTGTCAGCGGCTTCTGGATTGTCTACTACCAGCTCTACGCCACAATGCCCAAGTATGTCATCCGTCTGGCAGGCGAGGCTAGCACTATCGGTTGGTACACTATGCTCAACCCTCTGGTGGTAATCCTCACCGTCAACGGGCTAACCAAACTACTCTCCAAACGCTCGGCACTCTTCTCAATGATGTTGGGTATGTGTATCATACCTCTGTCGGCACTCATTATGTCGTCGGGCCACCTGCTGTCGGGTAGTGTGCTGGGACTCCACCCCGTGGTCTTTATGATGCTGTGTGGCATTGTTGTTCAGGCTCTTGCCGAGGCACTCATCTCGCCACGCTACCTGGAATACTTCTCGCTCCAATCGCCCAAAGGCGAGGAGGGTTTGTATCTCGGCTTTGCACAGTTGGAGTCGTTTGTGAGTACCCTTGTGGGCTTTGCGATGTCGGGATGGCTGCTGGATAAATACTGCCCCGACCCAAGCCGCTTTGCCACCCACGAGGAGTGGCTCGCAGCCTCGGCTAATGCACACTACATCTGGTACTACTTTGCCGCCATTGCTGCTGTTGCCGCCATTGCGCTGGTCATCTACCAGAGGGTTGTCAAGAGGCTGGACGAGAGGGAAATGCAAAATTCAAAATGCAAAATTCAAAATTGACAGACCTCTCCCGCCTTCGGCACCCTCTCCTAAGCTTAGGAGAGGGTAAATAAGGGGTGAAGAACAAAAACAATTCTCCTTCAAATAACCCTCCCCTAGGCTAGGGGAGGGTGCCCAACGGGCGGGAGAGGTCTGTAGAAAACAACAATATGAAAACGCAACGCACACACAACCAACCTGACCAGAAAGAGCTGAGGCGTAAGCTTAGAGCAAAGTCCACGCCGGAAGAGGATGCTCTATGGCAACTTCTACGAGCCAAGCGACTTGAAGGTACAAGGTGGTGTCGTCAGTACTCTGTGGGTGCATATGTGTTAGATTTCTATTGTCCTGCTGCGAAATTATGTGTGGAGGTTGACGGCATTCACCATTTAATGGAAGAAGAGATTGCAAGAGACACAAAGCGTACTGCATATTTAGGCAGCAAGGGGATTGCCGTTTTAAGAATACCAAATGATGTTGTCCTGAAACAAAGCGACATTGCAATGACGGCGATAATACAGGAACTTACAAAGAGGAAACAAAACAGACCTCACCCGCCTTCGGCACCCTCTCCTAACTTAGGAGAGGGTAAATAAGGGGTGAAGAACAAAAACAATTCTCCCCCAAATAACCCTCCCCTAAGTTAGGGGAGGGTGCCCAACGGGCGGGAGAGGTCCGTAGAAAACAAGTAATAGCACACCAATAGAGAAACCTACAAGAAAAGAGTGTAAAGATACTCTCGGAAAGGCAAAACGAAAGCAAACGTAAACCAAAGCGAAACCGAACGGAAAGCAAAGGAGAATGGGATGCAAAGCAGAATAACCGAAAGCAATTGTTGGTTAGACCAAGAGAATAGCCAAAGTCGAAGCTAATAAATAATAAATAATAAATAATGAAAATGAAAATGAAAATGATGATGTAAATGATAATGAAAATGAAAATGGAGTTTGCCTCCGAAGAGGCGAAACATTTTTTTTCATCACACACACTCACACCACAGTTTTTATTTTTATTTGATTTTTTTCATAAAAGGGCAGGAAGGGCAGAAAAGGAAAATATTTACTAATTACTCTTTACTAATTACTAATTGAAAAAAAAGACGTTAGACCACTAAAAAAAAGATATGCAGAAACTGACACAACAACAGATGGGGCGACTCTCGGTGGAGGAGTTCAAGGCAATGGACAAAACACCCCTCGTGGCCATACTCGACAATGTACGCTCGGCAGGCAACGTGGGTGCATTCTTCCGCACCTCCGATGCCTTTGGTACCGAAGGACTCGCATTGTGTGGCATAACCGCTACACCACCCCAAAAGGAGATACACAAAACAGCCCTCGGCGCCGAACTCACCGTGGGTTGGCAACACTACCCCACCACCCTCGCCGCCGTGGCCGACCTCAGGGCCGAAGGGTATGAGGTGTGGGCAGTAGAGCAGGTGGAAGGCTCGGTTATGTTGAGCGACTTCACTCCACAAGAGGGCAAGAAATATGCACTCGTCTTCGGCAACGAGGTGGACGGAGTGGCCCAAGAGGTGGTAGATGTTTGCGATGGCGCAATAGAGATTCCGCAGGTGGGCACCAAGCACTCGCTCAACGTGGCCGTAACGGGTGGTGTCGTATTGTGGCACCTGTTCAGCCACCTGCACAAATAGTCAGTTCCCAACTCTTTTGTGGCAGAAAAACGTGTCAGAAGTCTGCCAAAGTGTCAGCCTTTGGGTGGTGGCACACTGTTTGCTCCCTTGTGGTTCCGTAGGACAAAGGCAAACAATTAACAAAACAACATAATAATCACCGACGTTGGACGTTAGACGTTAGACGTTAGACAATTAAAAGAGTATGAAAAACGGAACCATTGGGGTAACAACCGAGAACATCTTCCCCGTAATCAAGAAATTTCTCTATTCGGACCACGAGATTTTCCTGCGCGAAATCGTTGCCAACGCTGTGGATGCAACCCAGAAATTGCGCACCCTGGCAGGTAGCGGAGTGTTCCAGGGCGAGTTGGGCGAATTGAAGGTGAGGGTGAGCGTCGACAAAGAGGCTCGCACACTCACCGTATCCGACAGCGGCATCGGTATGACTGCCGACGAAATAGACCGTTACATCAACCAGATAGCCTTCTCCTCGGCCGAGGAGTTTATGGCCAAATACAAAGACCAAGCCATCATCGGACACTTCGGCTTGGGCTTCTACTCGTCGTTTATGGTGAGCGACAAGGTCGAAATTCGCACCCAGAGTTTCCACCTCGAAGAGCCCACTATGTTGTGGAGTTGCGACGGTACACCCGAATACACTCTCACCGAGAGCGACACCAAGAGGGAGCGTGGTACGGACATCATTATGCACCTCTCGGAAGATGCTATGGAGTTTGCCGACAAGGGGCGTATTGAGGATATGTTGCGTAAATACTGCCGTTTCCTGCCCGTGGAGATTGTGTGTGGCAAGAAGCAGGAGTGGAAGGACGGCAAATATGTCGACACCGACGAGGACAACATCATCAACGACACCGACCCCCTCTGGACACGCAAGCCCAACGACATCACCGAGGAGCAGTACAAGGATTTCTATGCGGCACTCTACCCCACCGCCGAGGAGCCTCTGTTCAGCATCCACCTCAACATAGATTACCCCTTCAACCTCACGGGTATCCTCTATTTCCCCAAAATCAGAAACAACTTTGAGGTGCAGAAAAACCGCATCCAACTCTACTGCAACCAGGTATTCGTTACCGACTCGGTGGAGGGTATCGTGCCCGAGTATCTCACTCTGTTGCACGGCGTTATCGACTCACCCGACATTCCTCTGAACGTGTCGAGGAGCTACCTCCAAAGCGACAGCAACGTGAAGAAAATCTCCGGCTACATCACCCGCAAGGTGGGCGACCGTTTGCAGGAGTTGTTCAACACAATGAGGCCCGAGTTTGAGAGCAAGTGGGACGACCTGAAAATCTTCATCGAGTATGGCATCGTTACCGACGAGAAGTTTGCCGAGAAGGCCCAAAACTTTGTGTTGTTGAAGAACTCGGAGGGTAAGTATTTCACCCTCGAAGAGTACCGCAACCTCATCAAAGAGAACCAGACCGACAAGAACGGTACGCTCGTCTATCTCTATGCCGACAGCGTGGAGGAAAAATATAGTTTCGTGGAGGCCGCCAAGGCCAAAGGCTACGATGTACTCCTTATGGACGGCCCCCTCGACAGCCACTTCATCAACTGGGTGGAGAGCAAGAACGAAAAGACATCGTTTGTGAGGGTTGACTCCAACGTGGTAGAAAAACTAATCCAAAAGGAAAACGACCTCAAAATGGCACTCACAACGGCACAGCAGGAGCTGTTGCGCCCCGTATTTGAGAGCCAGCTGCCCACCGATGAGAAGATTCACTACAACATCGCCTTCGAGTCGATGGAGCCTACCGAGGTGCCCGTAACCATCACCCGTAACGAGTGGATGAGGCGTATGAAGGAGATGGCCCAAATCAGTGGTGGCGGTATGAGCCAATTCTATGCACAGATGCCCGATGCCTACACCATTGCCGTCAACGGCAACCACCCCCTCGTGGCCGAAATCCTCGGCGATGTGGAGAGGGAGTGTGGCGACAAGATCGCTTCGGCCGACAAGAAGATTGCCGCCGCCGAGAGCCAGCTGACCAACCTCAACACCCTACTCAAAGACAAAAAAGAGGAGGAGATATCCACCGAGGAGCGTAGCCACCGTGAGGACCTCGAAAAGAAAATCGACTCGCTCCGTGCAGGCCGCACCGAGCTGTTGCGTGGCGAGGGCAAGAACAATGTGCTTGTAAAACAACTCGTTGACCTTGCGTTGCTCTCCAACGGTATGCTCAAAGGCGAGAGCCTCAATGCCTTCATCCGCCGCAGCGTGGAACTCATCCACAAGCAGTAGGAGGGAATGGAAAATTGACAAAATAAATTTTGTCTAAAATGCTCTCGCTCGGCATAGCCCACAAGTGGCCTCTGCCCTCGCTTATTCGCATTTGCGAAAATGGAAAATTGAAAATTGAAATAGACGTTAGACAAAAAACAACAGACCTCTCTGGTGCTACGCACCATCTCCCCTAACTTAGGGGAGAATGATTTCTCCTCCCCTACGAAAGGGGAGGTAAGGGAGGGGTGGTCGAAATTGCGCTCGGCGGCCTTGCCGAGCAGTGCCGAAGGCGGGTGAGGTCTGTTTAAGGGCAAGAAAGGGCAAAAAGGGCAGAAAAGGAAAGCTGCTCCCCTAACGTTAGGGGAGCTGTCCGAAGGACTGAGGGGTATGTAAGACGGTTGTCGGTCGACATTGGTCGGTTGACTTTTTTCCGTCCGTCGTGTGTTGGCGGACGGAAAAATTTTATAACTTTGCGAAAAATCATAAGTTATGACTATAATCCAACTCGAATACCTGCTTGCTGTGGCAAGTTGCGGTAGTTTCTCCAAGGCCAGCGAGCTATGTTTCGTAACACAGCCCTCGTTGAGTATGCAAATCAAAAACCTCGAAGAGGAACTCGGAGTCATCCTCCTCGACCGTACCAAGAAACCCGTAGTGCCCACCCAGGTGGGAGCCATCGTCATCGAAAAGGCCAAAGAGGCCCTACTCGCCTACAACAACGTCAGAGAGTGTGTGGAGGAGTTGCGTGGTAGTGTGGCAGGCAAAATACGACTCGGTGTCATCCCCACCATCGCTCCCTATCTGCTCCCCCGTGTGGTGCAGGTCTTTGCCGACAAATACCCCAAGGTGGAGCTGGAAATCAGGGAGATGACAACGCCCGAGATAATCAAGGCAATAGACAAGGACGAGTTGGATGCAGCCATCCTTGCCGGTGGCACCTGCCCCGACCGTATCACCGAGCACGAACTCTTTGATGACCGCTTCTACGCCTACGTGTCGCCCGACAACCCACTCTTTGCGCGCACCAACCTACGCATCGAGGACATCGCACACAAAGACCTCCTACTGTTGGCCGAGGGCCACTGCCTGCGCGACCAGGTGTTGGAGCTCTGTGGCCTGAACCAGAAGCAGGAGCACTCATATTCCTTCCAGAGCGGCTCGCTCGAAACGCTGATGAGGATTGTGGACTCCACGGACAAGATAACCGTCATCCCCGAGATGGCCATCCCCTATCTCTCGGAGAGCGCACAGAGCAGGGTGAAAACCCTCGCAAGAGGCGCAGCAAGCCGAAAAATAGTCATCGGAGTGAGGCGCACCTACGCCAAAGAGAGCATCGTGAACGCACTGCGAGATACAATCGTGGAGGAGGTGAAGAAAAATTCTACTCCCAATGGGTGGATTTAGGAAGATTTATCTTATCTTTGTAAGATAAAACCACCGAAAAAGAGGGGACCGACAGGAAAATAACAACACAAAAACGAATATGCAGAAACTTATTGACAACATCGTTGGGGCCATTCAGGACAAAAAAGGCCACAACATCGTATCTCTCGACCTGACCGAATTGGAAGGCACCATTTGCGATGCCTTCGTCATCTGTAATGCCGACTCCACAACACAGGTGGACGCCATTGCCGACGGTATCGTGGAGGAATTGGAAGAGAAACTCGGCGAAAAACCCCGCAGGGTGGAGGGTAAAACCAACGCTGCGTGGATTGCCATCGACTATGTGGACGTGATGGTCCACATCTTCCTCACCCCCCTGAGGGAGTACTACCGCTTGGAGCAACTCTGGGCCGACGCACCCGCCACCCGCTACGAGAGCGAAGAGTAGAGAGAATTGAAAATTGGAGCAAATGCGAGTAAGCGAGAGCAGAGGCCACTTGTGGACTATGCCGAGCAGGAGCATTTTAGAGCAAGCGAAGCTTGGTCAATTGAAAAAGTTGCGAGTAAGCGAGAGCAGAGGGTGCTTGACTGCATCCAAAGGCTCAAAGGTGTGCAGACCTAACATCTACACAAAACAGGCAACGCCTGTGCCGAGCGAGAGCAACTAAAAGCCACCGAAGGTGGGTTAATTGAAAATTGAAAATTGAAAATTGAGAATGACTAAGAACAACAACAATACTGATTACGAGAAACAACAGCGGCCCGAAGGTGGTGTGGGTGGATGCGAACAGCCCGAAAGTGGCAGCACTCAACAACCAGAGCAGCAACCCGAAAGTGGTAACACTCAGCCACAAAAGGGTGGTGCCGAAAATGGCGGGGACACACAACCAGCCGAAAATGGAGAAAACACTCCCAATAGGGGCGGAAGCAACCAGCCCAAAGGCGATATGAATGGCAGGGGCCCACAGCAGGGCCGCAGGCCACAGCAGGGTGGTTTTATGGGAGGCCCTATGGGTAGCCCTATGATGGGCGGCCCGAGGAGGATGCGCCGACTCATCTTCTCCTTCTGGGGTGTGATGATTGTGGGACTCTTCGTATTAAGCGTGATGGGTGGCGAAGGTATGCCCGTAAAGACCGACTGGAAGGCCTTGGAAGAGATGATTGTGGCGGGCGACGTGGACAAGATTGTGGTGGTGAACAACAAGACCGCACACATCACCCTCACCAAAGAGGCTGTGGAGAAGTACAAACAGATGCCCGCCTACAAGGGTATTCCCGACACAGGCAAGCAGTTTACATACAACGTGGGTAACCCCGAGATATTCCGCGAGGAGCTCCAACGTGTAGCCGACAAACACGGTGTGGAGGTGCCCGTGCCGGGTTATGAGTACCCCACCAACATCTGGGGCGAGATTCTATCGTTCCTCCCCTACCTGCTCCTCATCTTCTTTATGGTGATGATGTTCCGCTCGGCCTCTCGTGGCCCCGCAGGAGGTGGCGGTGTGATGAATGTGGGCAAAGCCAAAGCACAGGTGTTCGACAAGAACAACGCCAACAAGGTGACCTTCAAAGACGTGGCAGGTTTGGAGGAGGCCAAAGTGGAGATTATGGAGATTGTAGACTTCCTGCGCAAGCCAGATAAGTACAAAGAGTTGGGCGGTAAGATTCCCAAAGGCGCACTCCTTGTGGGCCCTCCGGGAACGGGTAAAACCCTGCTCGCAAAGGCTGTGGCAGGCGAGGCCAACGTACCCTTCTTCTCCATCAGTGGTAGCGACTTTGTGGAGATGTTTGTGGGTGTGGGTGCTTCGCGTGTGAGGGACCTCTTCGCACAAGCAAAGGAGAAAGCCCCCTGCATCGTATTTATTGACGAGATTGACGCCATTGGTCGTGCCAGGGGTAAGAACGCAGGTTTCTCGGGTAACGACGAGAGGGAGAACACCCTCAACCAGCTCCTCACGGAGATGGACGGTTTCGGTACCAACTCGGGTGTTATCGTGTTGGCCGCCACCAACAGGGCCGACATCTTGGACAAGGCTCTGATGAGGGCCGGTAGGTTTGACCGCCAGATTGAGGTGGGCCTGCCCGACCTGCACGAAAGGGAGGCTATCTTCAACGTACACCTCAAAAAGCTCAAACTCGAAGAGGGCCTCGACCGTTCGTTCCTCGCCAAGCAAACCCCCGGTTTCTCGGGTGCCGACATCGCCAACGTGTGCAACGAGGCGGCCCTGATTGCTGCACGCCACGACAAGAGTGCTGTGGGTAAGGAGGACTTCCTCGCTGCTGTGGACCGTATCATCGGCGGCTTGGAGAAGAAGAACAAAATCATAACCGCCACGGAGAAGCGCACCATAGCCTACCACGAGGCAGGCCACGCAACGGTAAGTTGGCTGTTGGAGCACGCCAACCCGCTAATTAAGGTTACCATCATCCCCCGTGGCAAGGCACTCGGTGCTGCTTGGTACTTGCCCGAGGAGAGGCAGATAACAACCACCGAGCAGATGATGCACGAGGTGGCATCGTTGTTGGCAGGCAGGGCCTCCGAGCAACTCAACTTTGGGGCTATCTCTACGGGTGCACTCAACGACTTGGAGAGGGCAACGAAGATGACCTATGCAATGGTGTCGTACTACGGTATGAGCGAGGCTGTGGGCAACCGTTCCTACTACGACTCCACCGGTCAGAGCGACTACTCCTTCGCCAAGCCATACAGCGAGCAGACTGCACAGATGATTGACATTGAGGCCAAAGCACTCCTCGACAAGGCATTCTCTATGGCCACCGAGATACTGACCACCCACCGCGAGGGCCTCACCGAGTTGGCCGAGTTGCTGTTGGAGAAGGAGGTTGTCTTCTCGGAGGACTTGGAGCGCATCTTCGGAGAGCGCAAAAAGAAAGAGTAGGAGAAGAGCAGAAAGGGCAGAAAGGGCAGAAAGGGAATTGAAAATGGAAAATTGAAAATTATTCCCTAACTTCACGGGTATTAAAAAAGATACCCGAGAAAAAGAAAGGGAAAATATTTACTAATTACTAATTAAAAAGTCGGTTGACGGTTGACGGTCGACGGTTGACGAAAAAAAAGATATGAGTTTGAAAGGTAAGAACTTGGGAGTGCGCACCATAAGTGGTGCGGTATTGGGGGTGGTCGTGGTAGGCTCGGTGTTGTTGGGCTCGTGGGCCACAGCCATTGTTGCTACGCTGATTTGTGTGGGAGCGATGACCGAACTCTTTGAACTCGCCACAGGACGTATGCCGGAGGCACTGCCTCCATACCTACTAACACTCTGCCTCGGTGCGGGGTGGATTGTGGGTGTGGCACTCAACCCCTCGCCACTGATGTTGCTCGTGGGCTTGTTGTTTGTACCCTTCATATTCATCTATGAGGTCTTCCGCAAGAGCACAACCACGCTGGGTAACACCGCTGTGGCTTCCCTGATGTTGCTCTACATCGCACTTCCACTTGCGCTACTGATGCTCATCGGTGGCGGCACGGGCGAGTGGGAACCTGCACGGGTGCTGATGGTTGTCTTCACGGTGTGGGTCAACGACATCTTCGCCTACCTCGTGGGTTGTTCCATCGGTAAACACAAGATGTGCCCCACCATTTCGCCCAAGAAGTCGTGGGAGGGACTGTTTGGCGGTCTACTCTTTGCGGTGGCTTTCGCTATGGTCTTTGGCTACTTTATGGAGGGCGACATCCTACTCTGGGGTGGCTTGGGACTTGTCATTGCACTTGCAGGTGTGGTAGGCGACCTGTTGGAATCGAAGATAAAGAGGGAGTGCGGAGTGAAGGACTCCGGCAACCTCATCCCCGGACACGGAGGTATGCTGGATAGGTTTGACGCACTGCTCTTGGCCGCCCCAGTAGCCTATGTTTATATGCTAATTTTTGGACTATGAGAATAAATCCCGAAGGACGAGAAAACGTAAAGCAGAACACCTTTGTGTTTGCTATCATAATTGCCGTGGTTACAGCCACGGCTTTGGTCTATAAATGGCCGTGGTGGGTGGTTGTACCCGTGGAGGCATTCCTTTTGTGGCGCATCATCTTCGTCATCAGGTTTTTCAGGGACCCTGTGAGGCCACTCTTCCAAGAGGAGGGCGCTGTGTTCTCGCCTGCCGACGGTAAAATAGTTGTTATTGAGGAGATTGACGAGCCCAAAGTGATGGGCGGCAGGTGTATTCAGTTGTCGGTATATATGAACTTCTACAACGTCCACGTCAATTGGTACCCCGTGGGTGGAGAGATTACCTACAAGGACCACTACAACGGAGCATTCCTCTTTGCCTCCAACCCCAAGAGTTCCACCGAGAACGAGCACACGACCATTGGTGTGAGGACCAAAACGGGCACCACTATTATGTTCCGCCAGATTGCCGGATGGGTGGCAAGGCGCATCGTATCCTACCCCGAGGTGGGCGACCAAGTGGAGCAGAACCACAAGGCAGGCTTCATCAAGTTTGGTTCGAGGGTGGATGTGTTTGTTCCCCTCGGCAGCGAGATTTGCGTGGGCATTGGCGACAAGGTCGTTGGCTCGCAGACCGTGCTGGCCAAACTGCCGACTGCCAACAATTAACCGCCTAATTTACTGATTTTTGAATTACTGACCACTATGAAACCTACTCACAAATATCTGCTCGGTGCGCTCGGACTCGCAGCCGCCGTTGCCATCTTTTGGTTCTTCGGAAACATCGTATTCTACATCTTCATCGCCGGTGTGCTGGCCATTATGTGTGGACCTCTTGTGAACAAGGTGGCAAGCCTACACATTGGCAAGGCCAAAGTGCCGAGGTGGGTGGCCGCCATTGTGGGTGTCATCACGATGTGGGCCGTTGTGTTGCTCTTCTTCGTGTTGTTCGTCCCACTCATTTCGGGCAAGGTGAGCGACCTTGCACAGCTCGACTACCAGAGTCTGTTGGCCTCGTTGCAACAACCACTCGCCGATGTGGGAGCCTTCCTGAACAGATATTTCAAAATTGACATTTCGACCACCTCGCTGGCAGAGATGTTCCACAGCCAGATTGGTAACATCCTCAATGTGGACTCCATCACGTCGGTATTTTCGTCCATATTCTCCGTTGCAGGCTCCATTGCCATCGCTGCGGTGAGTATCTCCTTCATTGCGTTCCACTTTATGAACGAGGAGGGACTGTTTCTGAAAATACTGCTGGCCATTGCGCCTGCCAAGTATGAGGAGAACGTAACTCGTGCGGTGGATAAGATTACCTCGATGCTGTCGCGCTACCTACTGGGTGTGTTGGCGCAGAGTACAATAATGATGTTGGTAATCTCGGTGATATTGATGTTGTGCGGATTCCGTCCGCAGGACGCATTCTTTGTGGGTGTCATTGAGGGAGTATTCAACGTCATTCCCTACGTTGGCCCGTGGATTGGCTTCTTCCTGAGCGGCCTTGCCGGACTCACGTTCGTAACATCCTCCGGGCTGAGTGTTGTGTGGATTGTGGCCATCATTGCCGCCACCATCGCCGTTGCGCAGTTTATCGACAACTACTTTGTGTCGCCCAACATTTTCTCCCGTCAGGTCAACGCACACCCGTTGGAGATATTCATCGTTACCCTCGTGGCAGGCTCGTGTTCGGGCATTGTGGGTATGCTCATCGCCATACCCGCCTACACGATGTTGCGTATCTTGGCCAAGGAGTTCTTCTACAACTACCGCCTTGTGCGCTCGCTAACCTCCAAAATGGACTAACAACCTATGAAACAATTTACCCTCTTGGTCCTCGCCACATCCCTCTGGTGTGGTGTGGCCACAGAACAACCCCGTACGCAGAAATTTACGGAGCACTTCGAGCAGCCACAGCAGTATGTGAGATATGAGATTCCCATTGCCGAGAGGTACACCTCGGCAGTGGTGAGCGTCAACGGAGTGGAGGTGGCCTCGCAGGTGGACAACATCCCCGGTGTGGGCCGAGTGGTTGCCTTTGAGTGGGACGCTGTGGAGGGAGAGAACACAATCAGAGTAAGGTGTGGCAAAGGCGCACAAAAGGAGTACCCACGCAAGGTGTGGGCGCAGATGTACTACAAAAACAAGGATAAGTCGCTGCGTAAGATAGACTTTGTGGAGGAGGGAGCCGACACTATGTACAACCGACTCCACCACCACGGCCCCGCATTCGAAAACAGCGAGGTGGCCTACCGACTCTACTTCGACAAGAAACAAACGGTGGACATCTATGGTAAACGCCACCAAGGGTTGGAGATTGCCCGGACAATGTGGTACCCCACCGACGAGCACCTCGCCGAGGGAGCAGGCGACGATGTGTTGCGTGTGAGTGGCACGGTGGGCGTGGGTACGCTCAAAGGGTGGGATGAGAAGAAAGGCAAGGCCACCCACATCGACAAGTTCTCCCGCAGGGTAGCTCGCATCATTGCCGACGGCCCCGTGCGTACGGTTGTGGAGATGAGTGTGGAGGGGTGGAACTACTGTGGCGACACCCTCTCGCTCCAATCGGTCTACACCCTTTGGGGCAGCAGCAGGGAGTGTAGCGTAAGGCACACCCTGGGCGGCAATTGGGAGGGTAAGACCTTCTGTACGGGCGTACAAAAGAAATTCAGGGACCGAGAGCCCTACATCACCGATAGGGCCATTGCTGTGTGGGCGGAGGACTTTCCGCAGAACGACACCATTAAGTACAAGAAGGAGCGTGTGGGCCTCGTGGTGTGGCCTGCCGACGGAGAGGTGGACGGCTGTGAGCGTGTGGAGGACAAGGACAACTACCTCTGTCTGATGAAACCCAACAGCAAGGGCGAGATTTGCTACTCGTTCTCCTATGTGTGGCTCCGAGAGGAGTTTGAGGAGTGGAGCAAGGAAGCCTTCTTCCGCTATGTGGACCTCTTCAAGGCAAAGGAAGTGAGGAGTAAATAGCCCCCAAGAAAGACCTATACATACCCCGCAAAGTGGTATGACAACATCCATAGGGTGGCAATTTGTGCTGATTTTCGGACAAAAAATCCATATCACTACCCACCCCTAATCATTAACTTTGCAAAAGACATCGTTGGAATAAAGAGAAAGTAAAACTAAATAAAAAAACCTAAAACCTATGAAACCTCTTTTCCGAACCCTGGTTGTTGCCCTTTGTGGCATCTTCGCGGTGGGTTGCTGCGGCACCACCGAGAGCGAACTCTACTCCTCACTTCCTTTCGATATGCCGAAGGTGGAGCGTCCCGATATCCCCAACCGAGTGGTGTCGGTGTGCGACTTTGGTGGCGTGGGCGATGGCGTAACACTCAACACCGAAGCCTTCGCCAAAGCCTTTTCCCACTTGGCCCAGAAGGGCGGTGGTAAGGTGGAGGTGCCTGCCGGTGTGTGGCTCACGGGCCCCATCGTGTTGGAGAACAACACTGAGTTGCACCTCGACGAGGAGGCCATCATCGTATTCAGCACCGATAGGGATTTGTACCCCGTTATCGAAACCATCTTTGAGGGTAGGAACACCTACCGTTGCCAACCTCTCCTGTCGGCCTTCGGCAAACACGACGTGGCCGTTACCGGCAAGGGTATCATCGATGGTCAGGGCGCACCGTGGAGGGCTGTTAAGCAGAGTAAAATCGCTCCCTCCGATTGGAACAAACTCGTAAAGAGTGGTGGCGTGCTCAGCGACGACAAGAAGACTTGGTACCCAACGGAGAACTTCAAATATGGCGCAGGCGATGCCGACCAGAACATTGCTCGCTGGGCAAAGACACGTGAGGACTTCGAGAGCATCAGGGACTTCCTGCGCCCCGTGATGGTCAACTTCAAGGATTGCCAGAGGGTGATGTTGGAGGGCCCCGTGTTCCAAAACTCGCCCTGTTGGAATATACACATCGTTATCTGTCAGGACCTTATCGTTAATGACATTGCTGTTCGTTGCCCCTGGTTTGCACAGAATGGCGACGGAATAGACATCGAATCGTGCAAGAATGTGGTGATGACCAACAGCTGGATTGACGCAGGCGACGATGCCATCTGCATCAAGAGTGGTAAGGACGAGGACGGTCGCAAGAGGGGTATCCCCTGCGAGAACGTCATCGTGGAGAACTGCACCTGCTACCACGGCCACGGAGGTTTTGTTGTGGGTAGCGAGATGTCGGGTGGCGTGAAGAACGTCTATGTTAAGAACTGCCGCTTCTCGGGAACCGATGTGGGTTTGAGGTTCAAGAGCACCCGAGGCAGGGGTGGCGTTGTGGAGAACATCTACATCGAGGACGTGGTGATGAACGACATCGCAACCGAGGCCCTACTGTTTGACCTCTTCTACGGTGGCAAGTCGGCTCTCGAAGCACTCGAAGATGGCGACGGCGAGCCTTCAACCGATATGGTACTCAAACCTGTGGACGAAACCACTCCCCAATTCCGCAATATCTACGTTGATAACGTGGTGTGCCGTTCGGCTCGCAGGGCTATGTTGTTCAACGGTCTGCCAGAGATGAATGTGGAGAATGTGGAGGTGCGCAACACCACCATCGAGGCCGAGATTGGTGCCGAGATTAACGAATCGACGGGTGTGCTGTTAGAGAACGTGCGCATCGTTCCCCGCAAGGGTGCTGCGCTGAAAATCAACAATGCCAAAGATGTGGTTGTCAAAGACTTCCTCTGCCCGGAGGGTATGAGCGAGGCTGTGAAAGTTACCGGCAGCCGCAACCGCAATATCACCATCTCCTCCCCCACCGCTACGGCCGACAATGCCAACATCGTGGCAAAGGCAAAGGGTGCGGTGAAGTTTGAGTAGAACAAAAACAGCTAACGGCTAACAGCTAACAGCAAAAAAATATGAAACACCTATTTAGGATACTGACAGCACTGTGTGCGTTGTGCTTGGTGGGCTGTGGCCCCGACCCTGTGGAGCCCACACCCGAAACCATCGACTCCCCAACGGGGTTGAAGGTAACAGCCACGACCACCACGACCATCGCCCTGCAATGGAACATTGTGGAGGGTGCCGAAGAGTATGAGGTGCGCTGCAAGAACTCGGCAGGCTACACCACAACCCCCAGCAGCACCACCACCGTAACCCTCTCGGGCCTCACCGAGGCCACCGAATATCAGGTGGCTGTGAGGGCCAAGAAGGGTACAATTGTGAGCCCCTACTCGGAGTACGTCACCGTGAAAACCAACGCAACAGAGGATGTTGGCGGTGGTGGCAATGGCGGCGATGACAACACGGGCGATAATACGGGTGGCAACACCGGTGGCGGCGACAACACGGGAGGTGATAACACGGGAGGTGATAACACGGGAGGCGGAGAGGTTACCCCCTCGGCCAACACCCTTGCCTTCCCCGGTGCCGAGGGTGGCGGTATGTACACCACAGGCGGTCGTGGGGGTAAGGTCTATCACGTCACCAACCTCAACGACAGCGGCGCAGGCTCGTTCCGAGAGGCTGTGGGCAAGAGTGGCGCACGCACCATCGTCTTTGACGTGGCGGGCACTATCCACCTCAAAAATACCCTCCGCATCACCAACGGTAACCTCACCATTGCAGGCCAAACAGCCCCCGGCGATGGTATCTGCATCGCAGGACGCACCGTGCAGGTGAGCGCAAGTAACATCATCATTCGCTATGTCCGTTTCCGACTCGGCAACGAGGACAAGTCGCAGGAGGATGCCATCTGGGGCCGCTACAACAGCGACATCATCCTCGACCACTGCTCAATGAGTTGGTCCATCGACGAGGCTTGCTCGTTCTATGCCAACAAGAACTTCACGATGCAGTGGTGTGTGGTATCCGAGGCACTCAAAAACGCAGGACACTCCAAGGGCGCACACGGCTACGGCGGTATCTGGGGCGGTAGGAACGCCTCGTTCCACCACAACCTGTTGGCCCACAACGATAGTCGCAACCCACGTTTTGACCACCCCGAGGTCTATGATAGTTATGTGAACTCCCACCGAGGAAATGCCGACTACCGCAACAATGTGGTCTACAACTGGGGCGGCAACTCCACCTACGGTGGCGAAGGTGCGGCTTGGAACGTGGTGGGTAACTACTACAAGCCGGGCCCCGCAAGCAAGCAAAGGAAATATTTTGTGGATGCAAACGGCATCTATTCGAGCAGTAAGACCGACTATGGTTACGCCAAGATGTATGTGAGTGGCAACTACCACGCAGGCTCCTATGCGGCAAGCATCAACACAGACAATTGGAGTGGTATCTATCTCCACGACGGCACCAAGCCCAGCAACCACAACTCGTGGAAATCATCCTCCCCTCTGCCCATACGCAAGGATGATAGCCAGCAGTGCTACACCACAACACACACCGCACAGCAGGCCTACGAGCAGGTGCTCGCCTATGTGGGCGCATCACTCCGCAGGGATGCGGTGGACAGCCGTGTGGTGGGCGAGGTGAAAAATGGCAACTACACCCACAAGGGGTCCAATGGTGGCACCAACGGAATCATCGACTCCCACACCGACGTGGGCGGTTGGCCTACCCTCTCGGCCACAAGTGCCGAGGTGGCAAAGGTGAAAGACTCGGATGGCGACGGTATGCCCGACAGTTGGGAGAGTGCCAAAGGACTCAACCCCAACAGCGCAGCCGACGGCAACACCACCACTCTCCGTCCCTCGGAGGGCTACACCAACCTGGAAGTCTATCTTGCCGAATTGGTGGAGAGTATCACCAACAATCAGAACAAACAAGGAGCATACACAACTCTTAACTAATAGGTTATGAAACACATCCTATTTACCATAGTGGCTACGCTCTGCACCCTGTGGAGCGTGGGCGCACAGACCACAATCTTCGTGTGTGGCGACTCCACAGCAGCCACCAAAGACATCTCCAAAGGCACTCCCGAGAGGGGATGGGGACACGTCTTGCAACCCTTCTTCAACCCCGATGAGGTGGTGGTGGAAAACCACGCAAGGAATGGTCGTAGCACAAAGTCGTTCGTCACCCTCGGCCATTGGCAGGTGGTGGAGGAGAGAATGAAGGAGGGCGACTATGTGCTCATCGAGTTTGGCCACAACGACACCAAAGTGGATGACACCCTGCGCTTTACCACTCCCGAGCAGTATGGGCAAAACCTCCTCAAATACATCAACATCGTGCGTAGCAAGGGGGCAACCCCCGTGTTGCTCACCCAAGTGTGTCGCAGGTGGTGGAAAGAGGAGGGGTTGGCCGATTCGCACGGCGAATACCTCGTTGAGTGCCACAGGGTGGCCAAGGAGAGCGGCGTGTTATTCATTGACGCAGAGAAGCTTACCCGCGATTGGCTCACTCCGCTGGGCGACGAGGGTAGTAGGAAGTATTTTATGAACCTGCCCGCAGGCAAATATCCGAGTCATCCCGACGGTAAGACCGACAACACACACTTCACGGTGGAGGGCGCACGCATCGTGGCACGAATGATTGGCCGAGAGTTGGTAAAGACCGTCCCCGCACTTGCACCCCATTACAGGGAGTGGGACTTTGTGGTGGCAAAGGACGGTAGTGGCGACTTCTTCAAGGTGAGCGATATGGTGGAGGCTCTTCCCAACTTCCACAAAGGAGCCGACAGCCCCGTGAGGGTGCTCATCCGTGAGGGAGTCTATGAGGAGAAGGTCGTTATCCCCACAACCAAACGTAACATACACATCGTGGGCGAAGGCGAGGTGGTGCTCACTTGGGGCGATTGGGCACAAAAGGTTGGCCCTGCTGGCGTGCAGCTCGGTACTTCGGGCTCCGCTACGCTCTACAACTGTGGCGAGAACATAACCATCGAGAACATAACCATCGCCAACTCGGCAGGCGAGGTTGGGCAGGCCGTAGCGTTGCAGAGTGTTGGTACAGGCGTACAAATCTACCGCAACTGCCGTCTGTTGGGCAATCAGGACACCTTGTATATATATGGTGTGGGTAATCGTGACGGCAGCGTGGTGAAGGATAACATCCACTGCTACTTTGAGCAGTGCTACATTGAGGGCACCACCGACTTCATCTTCGGCTCGGGTAGGGCCGACTTTGTGGGCTGCACCATACACTCCAAAAAGGAGTCCTACATCACAGCCGCCAGCACCTGCAAGGGACAAGAGAGGGGCTTCATTTTCCTCAATTGCAAACTCACCGCAGAGGATGGTGTGGAGAAGTGCTACTTGGGCCGCCCCTGGCGCATCTATGCACAAACCCTATTTATCGACTGCGAGCTGGGTGGCCACATCCGCCCCGAGGGTTGGCACAATTGGAACAAACCCGAAGCCGAGCGCACCGCACTCTATGGCGAGTGGGGCTCCACAGGCGAGGGTGCCGATGGTAGAGAGAGGGTTAAGTGGGCCAAGAAGTTGACCAAAAAGGAGGTCAATAGGATTGTGGAGGCAACCATTGCTCCCACCCTCAAATAGAACATAAGCGCACAGGGAGCAAACCTACAAAACCGAACTCTATGAACCAGACATTCAGGCATATCGCCATCGCCACAGTGCTCCTCGCGCTGTGTTGTGCCTCGCCACAAAGAGTGGCGGCAGAGCCTCTGCGCGGTGTGTTTACGGAGTATACCTCCATTGACGGTCTGGCACACAACAACATACACGACATTTACACCGACTCGCGCGGATTTGTGTGGCTGTGTACTTGGAGCGGTGTGAGCCGTTTTGATGGCTACTCGTTCAAGAACTACTGCACCGACCCCAAGAGTATGCCCGTGCGACACAACCGCTTCCGTGCCGTTGTTGAGGACTCGCAGAGCAACCTATGGTTCCGCACCTACGACGACCACATCTATCGTTTCAACCGCAAGAACGAAACGTTTGAGGATGTGTGCGAATATGTGGAGCAACTCCACGGGCTCTCCTATCGTGTGGGGCAGGTGTTGTGTTGCAACCACACCGACCGAGTGTGGGTGGAGTATGTGGGTTTCGGCCTCGTGGGTTTCTACAACGACAGCGAGGGTAACATCCTGTGTTACAACCTTGTGGGACACCCCGACGTGGGCACCTCTGCATCTCTTCTGAGCGAGGACTCAAAGGGTAACCTGTGGGCCGTTAGCAACCAAAACAGCATCATACGCATTGCCCCCGATGGTGTGGTAAGTAAGGTGGGCGACACAGAGGGCCCCATCAAAGCCCACACACAAGCGGGAGAGCGAATGGTCTATGCCACCGACAACTCGCTGCTGTTGGTTGACACCCAAAGCGCACAAGTGGTGCGCACCACCCCGTTCCACTACGACACCATCACCACCCTCGCAGCTTCACCCGACGGAGAGAAAATCTATGTCGGTACACTCCGCAGCGGTCTGTGGGGATATGGAATATCGAGCGAAAGGATTGAGTATTTCTCCCGTGGCTCCTTCCCCACACGCATCCGCAACCTCACGGTGGACTCCCACGGCACGGTGTGGATTACCGACACCAAGGAGGGTATCACACGTTTCTCGCCAGAGAAGCGTAACTACAAGCATTTCAGCCAAAAACGCAACACCGTAAACTACTACTCCGACACCACCTCAATGGTCATCGAACAGGGCGACAGGGTGTGGATAAAGATGAACCACGTGGGTTTCGGCTACTACGACCGAGCCAAAGACAGCGTGGAGGCATTCTACAACGACCCCGCAATGTCGAATTGCAGAATGACCAACGGTGTGGCCAACTTTGAGGTTGGTAGGGACGGCGTGTTGTGGCTCTCGACCTACTACGAGCGTGGTCTGCAACGCATTGTGTTGCAAAAGGATAACAACACTTCGCGCGTCCTTAAAGGTAATACCGTGGGCGACAACACCTACTCCGACGAGGTGAGGGCTGTGGTCTCCACCCCCGAAGGCAAGACGTGGGTGGGAACAAAAGAGGGACACCTCTACTGCTTTGGCCCCAACCGTGAGTTGCTATTCCACTACTCCTCTCTCCCGCAGGGAGGTAGTATCGGTCCCATCTACACCATAAAACCCGACAGCAAGGGGTATGTTTGGGTGGGCACAAAGGGCAACGGACTCTACCGCCTGACACCACCAAGTGGCAAACGCAAGACTCACCGCTTCAAACACTTCCGCCACAGCGAAGGCAACCCACACTCGCTCTCCAACGACCAAGTCTATTGCATCGAAGAGGACAACGAGGGACGTATCTGGGTGGCAACCTATGGCGGTGCTATCAATATGCTCCCGTCGAGCGAGGAAAACAATTTCTACAACACGCTCAATAGTTTCCCACACTACCCCACCGAGCCGGGCGAAAAGGCTCGTTACATCATCTGCGAGTCGCCCCAGCGTATGTTGGTGGGCACCTCGGAGGGACTCATTGTGTTCAACCCCTCGGAGAGTCCGGAGAGTGTGAGGTTTGTGGTGGCCCAACGCTCGACCGACAACGATGGACTCAAAGCGGGTGATGTCATCCACATCCTCAAAAGCCGTAGCGGCGAGGTGTGGCTCTCCACCTATGGCGGCGGTCTGTGCCGTATAAAGGGTTACAACACACAGGGATTACCCTCGTTTGAGACCTTCTCCACCAGCGACGGACTGTCGAGCAACATTGTCCTCTCGGCAACCGAAGCGGTGGATGGTGCAATATGGCTCGCAACCGAAAGGGGTATTTCCAAGTTTGAGCCCAAGGAGCGTATCTTTACCAACTACACACGCTACGACGGCTTCAAACCCAATCTCTACAACGAGGCCGCTGCCGCTACCGACTCCGCAGGCAACCTCCTGTTCGGCAGCGTGAGCGACCTACACATCATCAACCCCGAGGAGATTACCCAAGAGGACTATGACTACAAACTGCATTTCACATCGTTGGAGGTGCAGAACCAAGAGGCCATAGTGGGCGACAAATCTTCACCATTGAGTAAGTCCATAGCCGAAGGCGGAAGTGTGGAACTGCCGTGGGACTACACCCTCTTCCGCATACAGTTTGCTTCGCTCAACTATCGTCTGCAAAACCGTGTGAACTACCTCTACATCCTCGAAGGCTACGACAAGGAGTGGACCGACTCACACAACATCAACAGTGCCTACTACTCCAAAGTACCCCCGGGTGAATATACCTTCCGTGTGAAAGCCTATGTGGGTAACCCTCAAATGGCCGGCGAGGAGATTAGCCTCCCCGTACACATCGTAACACCACCGTGGCTATCGTGGTGGGCGTGGTGTATATACATCGCTCTGGCGATTGGAATGTTGTGGTTCGTCGGCAGTCTTTACCTGCGTCTGGCCAAATTGCGCACCGATGCCCGCGTGGAGCAGGATACGGCAGAGATGAAGCTCAAATTCTTCACCAACATATCCCACGAGTTGCGTACACCTCTCACACTCATTATGGGTGGCATCGAAGAGGTGCAAAAGCACGAAAACCTCTCACCCAGAGCAGAGAACAGCCTGACGCTATCCTACAAAAACTCCAAACGAATGCTCTCGCTCATCAACCAGATACTCGACTTCCGTAAGGTGGTCAAAAACAAGATGGAGTTGTGTGTGGAGAGGCTCGACATCGTGGAGGTAGCCAAAGGAGTGATGGACGATTTCAGGGACTTGGCCGACGAACGCAAGATAAACCTTATGTTCTCCTTCTCCCACGAGAGTATCAACATCTGGGGCGACCGTCAAAGGCTCGAAAGCCTCATCTACAACCTCGTGAGCAATGCACTCAAATTCACCCACAGCAAGGGCACTATCAGTCTGTCGCTCACCCAACGTTTGGAGGAAGAGTGTGTGAGAGTGGTTGTGCAGGACAACGGCATCGGCATTCCCAAAGAGCAACTCTCCAACATCTTTGAGAGGTTTGCTCAATATGCGCCTGCTGTGAGGGGCGATATGGGTGGTAGCGGTATCGGTCTGTCGCTCAGTCGGGAGATTGTCGAACTACACAAGGGTACGATTGGAGTGGATAGTAAGGTGGGGCACGGTACGACCTTTACCATCAGCCTACCGTTGGGCAATGCACACTTCGAGATGAACCAAATAAAGTTTGCCGAAGAGAGCGAAACACCTCCCGCCACATCCCCACACAAAGAGATTGCACCGCCCGAAGGAGCACAAAAAATCCTACTTGTGGAGGACAACAACGAGATGAGAACATTCATCTACAACAACCTCATCGACACCTACAAGGTTGTGGAGGCAACCAATGGTGTGGAGGCTCTGGCGAAGATTAATGCCGAACAACCCGACATTGTCATCACCGACCTGATGATGCCGGAGATGGATGGTATTGAGTTGGTGGAAAACATACGCAAAAACTTCGAAACGAGTCATATACCCGTCGTTATGCTCACCGCCAAGCAGACCCCCGAGGACCGCATCTTGGCAATGAAATATGGAGCCGACGGATATATCACCAAGCCGTTCAGTATGGAGTTGCTGCTGGTGCGCATCGACAACCTCCTCACCCAGCGCAGGCTACTCTTTGAGAAGATATCAAAAGGCTCGGCCCGTAACCGCATTGTGGAGGCTGTATCGCAGGATGTGGTGGTGACCAACAAGGACGAACAATTCCTCCAACAGATGATGGCGTGGATTGAGGAGAACATCGAAAACTCCGACCTCACCATCGACGATATGGCAACCCATATGATGTTGGGAAGGACCACTATGTACAACAAAATCAAGTCGTTGACGGGTAAGTCGCCCGTGGAGTTGATTAAGGAGTACAGGGTGACCAAGAGCGAGGTACTCCTGCGTACGGGCCAATTCTCCGTGGCGGAGGTGGCCTACCAGGTGGGCTTCTCCGACCCGGGCTATTTCAGTCGCTGTTTCAAGGAGCAGTATAAGAGTTCGCCCGTGGAGTATCTCAGGAAGTTGAAAATAAAGCAAGAAAAGTTTGAAAACCAATAAGTTGACACTATGAAAAAACTCCTAATCTGCGTTGCATTGTTGGCCACCACCCTACTGTCGGCCACCGCACAGGACAATCGCTCGGTACCCGAAATCAGAGGTGATAAACCCCTGAGTGTCCGTATGGCCGAGAGCGAGATGAAACGCATCCCCGACGCTGTCTATATGGATGGAGTGAAGAAGCCCAAGTGGAACTACACCACCGGACTCGAACTGCTCTCCATCGTCCACGCAGGCGACCGCTACCAAGTGGCCGAATTTGAGAAATATGCACTCGATTGGGTGAACACAATGGTCAGCGAGGATGGTGAGAGTATCCAGACCTATAAACTCTCCAACTACAACCTCGACCACATCTGCCCCGGCAGACTCCTTTATAGGGCCTATGACCGCACGGGCGACAAACGCTATCGCAATGCTCTGCGACTGATGTGGAAGCAGTTGGAGGGCCAACCTCGTACCCCCGAGGGCGGCTATTGGCACAAGAAAGCCTACCCCAACCAAATGTGGCTCGACGGACTCTATATGGCAGAGCCTTTCAAGACGGAGTATCTGCGCAGGTTTGGAGGTGGAGGTAGTGGCATTGACCGCAAGCACGGCTATGAGGATATTGTAAATCAGTTCGTTCTGGTGGCCGAAAAGACCTACGACCCCGCAACGGGGCTTTTCCGCCACGCTTGGGACTCCTCGAAAGAGATGTTCTGGTGCGACAAGACCACGGGCCAGAGTCAGCACGCTTGGCTGAGGGCTATGGGTTGGTACACCGTGGCACTCGTGGAGGTACTCGAAATGTTGCCCCCCAAGACCGAAGGTAGGGATAAGCTGGTGGGTATTTTGGACCACATCTTCAAGACCATCCCCGCCTTTGCCAATGCCGAGAGCGGTATGTGGTATCAGGTGATGGACTGCCCTACAAGGGAGGGTAACTACGAGGAGGCCACAGGCTCCATTATGCTCACCTACGCAATGCTCAAAGCGGGCCGTCTGGGATTTGTGGACCGCACATACCGCCAGAAAGGTGCCGAACTGTATGAGAAATTCGTAAGGCGGTTTATGCGTGAGAACGCCGACGGAACTATCTCAATGATTCAGTGTTGCGCTGTGGGAGGTTTGGGAGGTAAGCAGAACCGTATGGGCGACTTTGCCTACTATCTCTCGGAGCCAATCATTGAGAACGACTGCAAGGGCGTTGGTCCCTTCATCTGGGCCTCGTTGGAGTATGAGGCAATGCACAACATCGACTACCGCCCTGCCGAGTTGGTGGCAACCGAACAACTACCCGCATTCCCCGGCGCCGAGGGCGGTGGTATGTGGGCCACAGGAGGTCGTGGTGGTAAGGTATTGAAAGTCACCTCTCTGGCCGACGACGGCTCGGAGGGTACGTTGCGTTGGGCTTTGGAGCAAAAGGGCTCACGAATGATTCTCTTTGAGGTGAGCGGTACTATCAACCTCCAAGAGATGCTACACGTCAGGGAGGGTAACTTCACCCTCGCAGGCGAGAGCGCACCCGCAGGTGGAGTGTGCATCGCAGGCCACGACACCCGTTTTGAGGCCGACAACATCATCGTGCGACACCTCCGTTTCCGCTTGGGCGATGGGACCAAGTCGCAGGAGGATGCGGTGGAGTTTCGCAAGTGTACGAGGGCTATCGTGGACCACTGCTCGATGAGTTGGAGCGTGGACGAGTGCGCTTCGGCCTACGGCAACAGGGATTTCACGATGCAGTATTGCCTCATCGCCGAGAGTCTCAACCACTCCACACACAAGAAGGGCGACCACGGCTATGGAGGCATTTGGGGCGGCAGGAACGCCACCTTCCACCACAACCTCTTGGCTCACCACACCTCACGCAACCCACGTCTGGACCACCCGTTCATCTATTGGGGCAGCGATGAGTTGCTCTATCGTGGCACCGTGGAGGTCTATAACAACGTGGTCTATAATTGGAAAAACAAAGCCTGCTATGGTGGCGAAGAGGGTTGGTGGATATTCTGCAACAACCTCTTTATGCCCGGCCCCGACACCAAGAGCAACAAGGAGTTTTTGGAGGCCTCGGTCTACAAGAAACCCTATGCCACCACGGGACACTACCACATCAGCGGCAACGTGATGGCAGGCAACGAGAGTATCAACGAGGATAATTGGCAAGGCGTGGGTATCAAGGGCGGTAAGAGCAGAGCCGACATCGAGATGGCTGCCCCGAGGAAGATGTTTGGCGAGCCTGCGTGGTCGGCCTACGAGAAGGTGGTTGTGCAGGGAGGCGTTGGTGCCAAGCCTGCCGATACGGTGGACCAGAGGGTGTTGGTGGACATACTCTCCGGAAGTGGAAAAATCGTCAACTCCCAAGAGGAGGTTGGCGGCTGGCCCACTCTCAAAGGCAAGAGAAAAGTGGCCAAAGACAGCGATGGCGATGGAGTGCCCGACAAGTGGGAAAAACGTAACGGTATGGATAGGAAAAACCCTGATGATGGTGCCACGCTGAGGGCTGACGGATATTCCAACTTGGAACACTACCTATTCAGCCTGACCGAAACGAGGTAAAAATTAGGCCATTAAGGTGCAAAATGAAGATTTTGACACCGTAGAAATGATGACAAAAAATCCGTGTAAAGTGTCAATTTTTACCAAAGAAATTTGAACGCAATTCTTATATTTGCAATGTACAACCACACCTAAAACCTAACACATCATACACAGCACAGAGAATTGAACCCCTATCTCCGCCCCACAAAAGCGCAAGGTCGCAAGGCGAGAGGTGTCTGCTTTCGCATTATTTCGCATCACAACACCCCTTGGGAAAGCCCACATTTAGGCCCCAATCGTTCCCGATGAAAACGATCCCGATTGACGACACAAAACAACAAACCAAACAAATAAAAACTCAACCAAATTAACATTAACCAAAATTCAAACCATGAAAAACTTTACCAAAAAGTTTGCCCTACTAATCGTGGGGTTGAGCCTTGCTCTGACAGCCGAGGCTCAAAAGGTTAGCGGTATTGTTAAGGACTCGGCAGGTGAGCCTATCATTGGCGCATCGGTCGTTGTTGATGGCACCACCAACGGTACATCCACAGGTGTTACCGGTGAGTGGAGTCTCGACGTACCCAACGCACCGCAGAAAAAGTTGGTCTTCTCGTACCTCGGTATGAAAGACAAAACTGTGGCTATTGGCAGCCAGACCTACATCACCGTTACTTTGGAGAACGACTCCCAAGTGATGGAGGATATTGTGGTTGTGGGTTATGCTACCGTAGCTCGTAAGGACCTTATCGGTTCGGTATCTTCGGTTGACTCCGAAACACTCACCTCGCAACCCGTAGTGAGCGTTAGCGAAGCACTCGCAGGTAAAATGGCAGGTGTGCAGGTAACGACCACCGAGGGTGATCCCGATGCCGACATCAAAATCCGTGTTCGTGGTACAGGTTCGATTACCCAGGACTCGTCGCCCCTCTACATCGTGGATGGTTTCCCCGTTGACAACATCAACGACATCCCTTCGAGCGACATCCAGAGTATCGACGTATTGAAGGACGCATTCTCCACCGCCATCTACGGTTCGCGTGGTGCAAACGGTGTAATCATCGTGACCACCAAGAGCGGCCAGGAGGGCAAGTTGAGCGTTAACTACAATATGTACGCCGGCGTTAAGACAATGGCCAACAGGGATGCTATCGAAGTTATGGCTCCCTATGACTTCGTTCAGTTGCAGTATGAGAACTACCTCCTCAATGGTGGTTTGAGCGACCGCTACGAGCCCGTCTTCGGTATGTTCCAGGACATCGACCTCTACAAAGGACTCAAAGGCAACGACTACATCGGTCAGATTTTCGGTAACCAGGGCCGTAGTATGAACCACAACCTCTCTATCAGTGGTGGTAAAGAGGGTTTCAGCTGGACCGCAAGTTACGCCCGTATGGAGGACGACGCAATTATGCTCGGCTCCAACTACCTGCGTAACAACCTTAACCTGAAAACCAAAATCAAAGCCAACAAGAAACTCTCCTTCGATTTCAACTTGCGTTACTCGGATACCCAGGTTCGTGGTGCAGGTGCCAACTCGCTCAACGATGGTAGTGGCTCCACCTCGGGTAGCAACGCTCGTCTGAAACACGCCGTTATCTACACTCCTATTCCAATCAAGAGCAGTGTGGAGGGTAGCGACCTCGAAGAGGACTATGGCGACTCGGCTCCTCCCGTACAGAGCCTCTATGACAACGACAAGAAGCGCAGCCGTCAGAACTGGAACCTCAACGGTGCAGTTACCTGGAAGGCTCTCAAAGGCCTCAACGTGAAGATTGAGGGCGGTTTGGACACCTACGCACAGGCTGACTACTACTACTATGGTCTGACCTCCTACAAGACTGCCAACACCGCATACACCGACCAGCAGGGCAACTCCCTGAAAGGTCTGCCTCTGGTTACCTACAACGACTACGACCGCACTCGTCTGCGTAACACCAACACCATCCACTACAACGTGGGTGAGGCATTCGATTGGGAGGACAACAAACTCGACATCTTGGTAGGTCAGGAGTATATCCTCACTCAGGCACAGAAACAGACTGCCGAACTTGGTGGTTATCCCGACTTCTTCACCGCCGATATGGCTTGGAACTTTATGGCTTCGGGTGTTGCTTGCTCGAACAACATCTTCTACAGCCAGGACGACAAACTCCTTTCGTTCTTCGGTCGTGTAAACTACGATTGGAAGGGTATCCTCTCGGCAAGCGCAACAATGCGTGCCGATGGTTCGTCGAAGTTCTTGGGCGCAAACCGTTGGGGTTACTTCCCCTCGGGTGCAGTTGCATTGCGTCTGTCGGAGATTGGTGGACTGAAAGACGTTGAGTCGCTCGACAACTTGAAGCTGCGTTATAGCTACGGTACCGCAGGTAACAACAACATCCCCTCGGGCCAGACTATGCAGACCTTCAAGGCCAACACTTCGAGCTGGATTTCGCAGGGCGGTATCATCTGGTCGGCAGGTAAAACTATGCCCAACCCCGATTTGAAGTGGGAGACCACCGTTTCGCACAACATCGGTTTGGACTTCTCGTTCCTGAACGGTAAGGTTAGCGGTTCGTTTGAGGCTTACCGCAACAACACCAAAGACCTGTTGATTAACTTCCCCACCGCAGGTAGTGGCTATGATACTCAGTATCGCAACCTCGGCGAGGTACAGAATCAGGGTTTGGAGGCTACTTTGAACCTCACCGTATTTGAGACCAAGAACGCAGGTTTGACCATCTCGGCCAACGCTTCCTACAACCAGAACAAGGTTGTGACTCTCGGTATGGACTACATCCTCGACAGCTCCAACTGGGCTTCGACCGAGATTAAGGGCGACTACCTCGTGGAGGCAAACCAGCCCCTGGGCAATATGTATGGCTACCGCTACGACGGTTTCTACACCGTTGACGACTTCGATATGGTTGACGGCAAGTGGATTCTCAAAGAGGGCGTTGCTGATGCAAGCGAGGTTGTTGGTGCCAACTATATGCGTCCCGGTGCAAGGAAGTTCAAAGACCTCTCGGGCGATGGTAAGATTTCGACCGACGACGCCGACAAGGAGATTATCGGTAACGCACTGCCCGATTGGACCGGCGGTTTGATTATCTCGGGTTGGATTGGTGGCTTCGACTACTCGGCCAACTTCAATGGCGTATTTGGCAACGAGATTTACAATGCCAACAAGATTGAGTTTACTTCGACTCGTAAGTACAACTATCGTAACTTGTTGAACACTATGACCGTTGAGAACCGCTGGACCAACGTCGACTGGACCACCGGTGAACTCGTGAACGACCCCGACAAGTTGGCAGAGATGAATGCCGGCAAGACCGAGGGCTCGCCTATGATTTACAACGCTGCATTCAGCGACGACGCTGTTGAGGACGGTTCGTTTGTACGTCTGGCAAGCGTAACTTTGGGTTACACCTTCCCCGAGAAGTTGACCAAACGTGCAGGTATCCAGAGCTTGCGTATCTACGCTACCGGCTCGAACCTCTTCTGCTGGACCAACTATTCGGGCTACGACCCCGAGGTTGACTCGCGCCGCAGCACTCCTCTTACTCCGGGTGTTGACTACTCGGCATATCCAAAGAGCAGAGGTGTAGTATTTGGTCTTAACCTCACATTCTAAACCTCTTAAAAGACTATGAAAGCGATGAAAAAAATTGCATATATTTTGATGATTGCTGCATCCGTGTCGCTCTTCTCTTGCACGGGCGATTTTCTGGATGTGGAGACCAAGTCGGAGTTTGACGAGTCGATTGTATTCTCGAACTACACCTTGGCAGAGTACAACATTTTCGGTATCTCCGATGCTTTCGGTCAGACCAACGGCCACCGTGGTCGTTACCTGCCCTACTACGGCTTCAATACTGATATTGAGTGGAACAACAACACCGACGCAGGCGACAAACTCGACCTGTCGGCCTACGACACCAAGACCGGTAACGGCCAGATGAGTAACAGCAATGGCCCATTCGAGTGCCTCTACACCGGTGTTGAGAGGGCTAACCTCTGTATTGCAGGCTTGAAAAAATATGGTAACATCGAGAATGACCCCCAGATGGCCTACCTCTATGCTGAGGCTTTGGTGTTGAGGGCAGTGCTCTACCACGACCTTCTGAAAGGTTGGGGTGATGTTCCCGCACGTTTCGAGCCCATCAACTCGGAGACTATCTACATTCCCAAATCGAACCGCGATGTGATCTACAAACAGATCCTCGCAGACCTCGAAACCGCTATCCCTATGCTCTATTGGCCCGGCGAGAGCGCACAGACTATGAGGACCGACCGCATCAGCAAGTCGTTCGCCATTGGTATGTATGCTCGTTTGGCATTGGCAGCAAGTGGCTATGCACTGCGCCCCGATGATGGTCAGCTTGGCACCAACAACCCCGGCTCGGTACGCAAGACCAACGACGAGGAGTTGCAGGCAAGCGTGCTCTATCCCAAAGCTTTGGGCTACCTCAAAGAGGCTATCAGCAAGAAGTGCAACAGCCTCTATGCAAACTATGTTGACCTCTGGAAAGCAACCTCCAATATGGACCTCACCGCAGGTAAGGAGACTCTGTGGGTAATTCCTTTCAGCGATGGTCGTGGTAGGTGGAACTACTCGTTCGCAATCAAGGATGCCGACCTCGGCGGTCGTGGTGGTAACGCAGGTCCCGTGCCTACCCTCTACTTCGACTATGCACAGGGCGACGTTCGTAGGGACATCAGCTGTGTGAACTGGCAGTGGGACAAAGGCCACGTTGCTAAACTCAACAACATCAACAACTGGTACTTTGGTAAGTATAGGTTCGAGTGGCAGGTTAAGGCTCCCTACACCGGCGGTAACGACTGTGGTGTGAAACCCATCGTGATGCGTTATGCCGACATTCTGCTGATGGCAGCCGAGATTGCCAACAGTACCGAGTGTGGCGCAAGGGACGAGGCCTTCGCAAAACAGTGCCTGTTGGAGGTACGCGAGAGGGCATTCAAAGGCAACGAGAGTGTGGCACAGAGTTATGTAAATGGTCTGACCGGCGAGGATAACATCCTGAAAGCCATTCAGGAGGAGAGGAAGTTTGAGTTTGTGGGCGAGTTCCTGCGCAAGGGCGACCTCATCCGCTGGGGTATCTTGGGCGAGACTCTCGAAGCAACCAAGCAGAACATCATCGACCTGGCCAACTTGCAGGGTAAATACACCTTCCTGAGTGGCGACCTCTACTGGAAAGACAACGGTGCCGAGGGCCTCACCATCTACGGCTTGGAGCCTAACCAGAAGGCTGCTCCCGCAGGCGACGATTGGACCCACGTTAAGGAGTATATCAAACCCGAGAAGTTCTACTCGGATAAGTCGAAGGTTTATGCCTACGATGTACTCTACCTCAACGACCCCGACACTCGTCAGTTCTGGCCATTGTTTGATGCAACCTGCAACGCCAACACCGAACTCAAGAACGACTATGGTTATGCAGGCTCAACTGTAACCGAGTAAAGAGAGAATTTTGACACTTATACCTTTGAATAATATAAGTAAGTTATGAAAAAGTTATTTAGAAACATAGCATTGTTTGCTGCGACAGCCGTGGCAGCGGTGGGTTGTGCTCCCGAGCAGGGCGAGATTATCGACACCATCGAGCTCAACCGTGCGCTGACCCCGCTGGAATTCAAAGCAAGCGTTATTGCCTCCAAAGGAACTGATGTCGAGTTCTCGTGGGAGGCTATGGAGGGCACCGAGAAGTACACACTTCAACTCTTTGCCGCTGCCGAGGACGCAGAGGGCAACACCGTTGCTCCCAACTACGACGAGGCTTCGCCCATCGAAACCTACATCGTATTGCCCGAAGAGATTCCCTTTGTGGTTGAGAACCTGCCCGTAGATGAGAGTTTCTACGCAAGGGTTAAGGGCCACAAAACCAATGTTGAGGACTCGCACTGGGCTGTGTTGGAGGAGGATTTCTCCACCTACCCCGTTCGTAGCAACCTCTATCCCAAAGCCATTGAGCGTGGCACCGACTACATCGTCATCGAGTGGAACGCTGCCGAGGACAAGGCCGACCTGACCAGCGTCCGCGTTGCTCCCGTGATGGGTGGCGAGGAGAAGGTTGTTGCCTTGGAGAGCGCCGACAAGAATGCGTGCAACAAGAAGGTGGAGGGCCTCGTGGCTTGCACCAACTACCGCATCGAGTTGATTTATGGTAAGGCAGGCTCGCGTGGTATCACCACCGCTTGGACTCGTCCTTCGACCGAGGGTACCAACCTTGTTAACGCAGCCGACCAAATCATCAATGCCCTCACCGGCACTATCGGCCCCGTTAAACTCCGTTTGGCATACAACGATGGCGTACCCTACGACCTCTCTTCGGTGGCTTCGATTCAGTGTGAGCCCACCTTCATTGGTGAGACTACCGCCGATGGTAAGAAACCCGTCATCAGTGGCTTGCAGGTTATCTCCACCGGTAAGGTGTTCCACATGGAGGACATCTACTTCGACGGCGCAGGCCAGATTAGCTTGTTGCAGAACGATGCTCCCGCCGATGCTCCCGCAACCATCGAGTTCATCAACTGCGAGATTACCGGTTATGAGCGTAGCCTCTACGTTTCGAACTCCACCGGTTCGACCGAGAAATTCTTGCTCGACGGTGTCTATCTGCACGATATCAACCCCGAGGGTGCAAGCGGTGGCGACCTTATCGACTTCCGTAAAGGTACCCACAAGGATATCCGTTTGCAGAACTCCACGTTCTACGATTCGGGCCGTACGTTTATGCGTCTGTTCAACAGCAAAGACCTCCAAGTTGAGAAGGTGAACATCGTGAACTGTACGTTCAATATGGTTACCTCGACCAAGAGCAGCTCCAACAACCAGGGTATCGTTGGTTGGAAGACCGAGAGCGCAGCAAATGCTACCGAGTTCAACATCAGCAAGTGTGTGTTCCTCAACCAATTCCACGACAATGAGGACAAGGCTGACGCATCGAAATCGTGGGTACGCATCGCTCGTAACAGCACCGACTCCTACGCTCCTACCTGCTCGGGCAACTACTACTACAATGTGGGTGCCGCTTGGTTTACCGTTGGTTCAACCAACCTCGCAGGCGAGACTTTCAGCGAGGCTGCTGCTTTGGCAGAGGGCGGTCAGATTCTGACCGAGGATCCCTGCGTGAACTCGTTGGCTAACAAGCTCTACCTCAACACCACCAGCGACATCTCCGCCAAGAAGGTGGGTGACCCCCGTTGGTGGAACGCACAGCAGCCCATCGTTGTTCGTGCTACCGAGCTGACTCTCGAAAGCGAGCCTCGTGTTTGGGACTTCACCGTGAAGAGCAAGTTCGACACCGAGACTTTGGAGAAAGCTACCATCATCGACAACGTACGCATCTACGCTACCGCAGAGGTACCCGCAGAGGTTGTTATGGGCGAGGGCGTTAAGTTCAGCAAGGGCGCAATGGTTAACGCCGAGGGCGAGCCCGAGTACAGCGCAGTTGGTGTGCTGACCGAGGGTTATGGTGCTATCGTGGTTACCGCACAGGGCGCAACCGGCATTGAGACTATGCAGGTATTGGCCGGTGGCGACCGCTACACCATCTTGGCCGATGGCGAGCCCCACAAGGTTGTTTTGGGCGACTTGGCAGGCGAGAACAACATCTACGTTCTGGCTTCGAGCGCAGTAACCCTCACCAAAGTTGAGTGGACCAAAGACCTCACTCCCGACCAGACCGTATTCCCCTTGGCTAAACCCACCATCACCCTCTCGGCAACCAGCCTCGACGAGGGCACTGCTGAGGCAGTAACCGTATCGTGGGCAGCCGTTGAGAATGCAGCAACCTATGTACTCACCGGCCTTGGTCAGAGCTTGACCTTCACTGCCGACCAGCCTCTGGAACTGACCGTGCCCGCCGAGCAGGTAGCAGTATTGCCCGTTGGCGAGTATGAGATTACCCTGACCGCTTATCCCGTTGAGACTTCGAGCAAGTACAGCGCATCGGAGACCGCAACCGCAACCTTCAAGATTAAGGAGGTTGTCCTCGGCGCTCCCGTAACCCTCACTTGGGACTTCTCGAGCGATGCTTGGGCAAGCGCAATCGCAGCAATTGGCACTAGCAACAACACCGAGGTTAACCTCACAGTTGATGGCCTTAGCGTTCAGTCGGGTGGTGGTAGCATCAAGACCTACGACACCGGTCGCGATGAGTTCAAATGGGCAATCCAGCACGGCGGTAAGGGTTCGGCTACCAAACGTTACTTCCAGTTCACCGCTCCCGCAAGTGGTACCTTGAAGGTTTGGAGTAGCAACTCGAGTGGCGAGGATCTCACCCGTCTTGTTACCGTTCAGTATGGTGCTGATGGCGAGATGATGCAGAACCCCGGTGGTTCTCCCTCGGGCGACGCACCCACCGTTAGCGAGTTCGACATCGACATCACCAAGGGCAACGACATCCGTATCTGGTCGGATGGTAATGGTCTGAGGTACTACAAGATTGAGTACACCTACGTTGCTGCTGCTCCCGCCAAGAATCACTGGGTATGGAATATCAACGAGATGTTCACCGCAAAAGCAGACCTCGTGAACAATGTTGGCAAGGATATGATGATTAAGGATGGTGCAGTTGTGGACATCTCTGGCAACCCAGAGCCCGGCTATCTCTACCTAAGCGACCAGACCAAGAAGATCAGCATCCGTAACAACGGCGACAACACCGCCGATGGTTGCAGCTACTTCTCGATGACTTACAGCAGTGGTAATGCCTACACCTATTTCTATACCGACAAACCAGGTACACTCACTCTGAAAGCAGGCCACGGCAAAGACGCTACGGCAGACTGTAAGATTGCTATCTATACCAATGGTGGTCCCAAAGATGGTGGTGTAATCATCAGCGAGCAGGTTGCTGTTGAGCCTCTTGACTTGACCAAGCCTCTCAACGGTGCAGGCACCTACACATTTGAGATTAAGGACATCACCGAGATGACCAAGATTTGTATTGGCAAACCCGGTGGTTCGACATCGCCCGACCTCTATGTAATCGAGTTTGAGGAGGAATAAGACCTAATTGAACAATAAACTTTTTTGGCGAAGGGTTGCCCGCAAGGGTGGCCCTTTGCTGTTTCTGACCTTTCTGCCCTTTCTGCAAAAAAATCCTTATATTGTGGCAATTATTTGTATTACATTGTGAAAAGTTTTTTGTACTTTTACGATGCGTTAGACTATGCAATAAAAAACAATAACCTATAAATACACTTTTCGCTATGAAAGCTTTCAACGACAGCAACTTCCTGTTGCAAACCGAAACCGCACAAAGGCTCTATCACGAACACGCAGCCAAGATGCCCATCATCGACTATCACTGCCACCTCATCCCCGAGTATGTGGCCAACGACCACGTCTTCGAAAACCTCTCCAAAGTGTGGCTCGAAGGCGACCACTACAAGTGGAGGGCTATGCGTACCAACGGCGTAGACGAGCGTTTCTGCACAGGCAAGGACACCACCGACTGGGAGAAGTTCGAGAAGTGGGCAGAGACCGTGCCCTACACTATGCGCAACCCTCTCTACCACTGGACGCACCTCGAATTGAAAACCGCTTTCGGTGTGGATAAGCTCCTCAACCCCACAACCGCACGAGAGATTTACGACCACTGCTCCGCAATGCTCCAAACACCCGAGCGTTCGGCACGAGGCCTGATGTTGCACTACAACGTGGAGACCGTCTGCACCACCGACGACCCCATCGACTCGTTGGAGCACCACATCAAGTGCGCCAAAGACAACTTCGGTGTGAAGGTGTTGCCCACGTGGAGGCCCGACAAGGCTATGGCTGTGGAGAACCCCGCCAACTTCCGTGCCTACATCGACCGCTTAGCTGAGGTTAGTGGTGTGGAAATCAAGTGTTTCGATGACGTGATTGAGGCTCTCCAAGTGCGCCACGACTTCTTCGAGAGTGTTGGTTGCCGTCTGTCGGATCACGGCATCGAGGAGTTCTATGCCGAGGACTACACCCACGCAGAGGTGGAGGCTCTCTTCCAGAAAGTATATGGCGGAACGGCCCTCACTCCCGAGGAGACCAAGAAGTACAAGACCGCAATGATGGTGGAGTTCGCCATTATGGACCACGCAAGCGGTTGGACACAGCAGTTCCACTACGGCGCCATCCGTGATAACAACAGCCGTATGTTCGCACAGCTCGGCCCCGACACCGGTTTCGACTCCATTGGCGACTTCACGGTGGCAAAGAATATGTCCAAGTTCTTCAATATGCTCGACAAGGAGGACAAACTCACCAAGACCATCATCTACAACCTCAACCCCAGGGATAACGAGATGATTGCCACAATGTTGGGCAACTTCCAGGATGGTCGCTACGGTGCCGGCAAGATTCAGTTCGGTAGTGGCTGGTGGTTCCTCGATCAGAAGGACGGTATGGAGAAGCAGATGAACGCCCTCTCGGTGTTGGGTCTGTTGAGCAGGTTTGTGGGTATGTTGACCGACAGCCGCAGCTTCCTCTCCTACCCCCGCCACGAGTACTTCCGCAGGACATTGTGTAACCTCATCGGTAACGATGTGGAGAACGGTCTGCTGCCCGCAAGCGAGTTGGACTTCATCGGTCAGATGGTGGAGAACATTTCGTACTACAACGCCAAAAACTACTTCAAGTTCTAAACGTAAATACACAACCTAAATAACCCATAATACTATGGAACTCAAAGCACTCAACAAACAGAACGTGGAGAAACCCGTTCTCCCCATCAAGATATTGCAATTTGGCGAGGGTAACTTCCTGCGCGCATTTGTGGATTGGCAGATTGACAAAGCCAACGAGGCAGGCATTATGAACCACGGTGTGGCCATTGTGCAGCCCATCGACAAGGGTATGGCCGGTATGTTGGAGCAGCAAGACTGCCTCTACCACGTCTATTTGGAGGGCGTGAAGGACAAAAAACCCGTGAAGGACATCCGTCTGGTGAAGTGTGTACAGTGTGCCATCAACCCCTATGAGGAGTATGAGGCATACGAAAAGATCTTCCTCTCGCCCGAGTTGGAGGCCACCGTGTCGAACACCACCGAGGCAGGTATCCGCTATGAGGAGGGTGACGACCTGTGGGCACTGCCCCCAAAGAGTTATCCTGCAAAGATGACCGCCCTACTGTACAAGAGGTTCAAACACTTCGAGGGCGACCCCACCAAGGGCCTCTGCATCATCTGCTGCGAGCTGATTGAGAACAACGGCTCCACCCTGAGGGAGTATGTTTTGCGCCACGCAGAGTACAACAAGTTGGGTGCCGACTTCATCGAGTGGGTGGAGAAGTATTGCCACTTCTGCGACACCCTCGTTGACCGCATCGTTCCCGGCTTCCCCAGGGAGAACATCGCCGAGATTAAGGAGGAGTTGGGCTTTGACGACAACCTCGTGGTTAAGGCCGAGTTCTACCACTTGTGGGCTATCGGTGGCCCCGGTTATGAGGAGGTACAGCGCAGGTTGCCACTCGACAAGGCTGGTCTGCACGTTATCTTTATGCCCACCATCAAGCAGTTCCGCGACAAGAAGGTGCGCATCCTCAACGGCTCGCACACGGGTATGGTACCCATCGGCTTGCAGATTGGTTGCGAGACCGTTATGGACGCATTCAACAATGCCGACCTCGAAGCCTTCATCAACACGATGGTTGCCGAGGAGGTTATCCCTATGATTGAGGAGGACCAAGCCGAGCTGAAAGAGTTTGCCGCAGGCATCTTGGAGAGGTTCTACAACCCCTACATCCGTCATATGCTCAAAACCATCTCGCTCAACTCGCTCAGCAAGTGGGAGACCCGCAACTTCCCCACCGTGCTGGACAATTGGAAGAAGGCGGGCAAGGTGGCCGAGAAGGAGCTCTTTACGTTTGCAGCACTGCTCACGCTGTATAGCGGCAAGGTTGACTTCACTCCCGACGACACCGCCGAGCACGTTGAGTTCATCCAGAAGGTGTGGAACAGCGAGGATGTGGACGCAACGGTTAAGGCCATCGTGGAGAACAAGAACATCTGGACTGTTGACTTCACCGAGGTAGCACCCTTCGTGGAGAAGGTTGCCGGCTATGTGAAGGTGATTTTGGCAGAGGGTATGGCTGCGGCTCTGAAAAAGATGTTGTAGTATCCCATCGTAACCCACTAAAAGAGAGCATAATATTATGACAGAGGAATTGGATAAATGTCTGTACTGCCGCAACAAGGCGGTGCTGGACGAGCTGATGATTAAGATTTGCGACCTGGATGTGTCAACCCTCTATCTCTTCAAGGAGCAGACCCACCAGGGCAGGTGTGTGGTGGCCTACAAGGACCACGTGGGCGAGCAATTCGACATCCCCGAGGCCGACTTTGTGCGCTTTATGCTGGACGTTAGGCGCACAGCACAGGCCATCAAAGCAGCATTTGCGCCCAACAAGGTCAATTGGGGAGCCTACTCCGACACCCTGCGCCACGCACATTGGCACATCGTGCCCAAGTATGAGGGCGAGGCCGAGTGGGGCGGCGTGTTTGCGATGAACCCCAAGCAGACCTACCTCACCGATGAGGAGTATGCAGAGGTTATTGAGCAAATCAAGAGCAAACTGTAAAGAACAACAGAATAGTCGAGGGGAGTGTGTGGCACACATAGGGGCCTCCCACTCCCCCAATTTTATGAGAGAAAGCAATATGAAACGCTATCTGAAAATAAACGAAGCCGACAATGTGGCCATCGCTCTGGACGACCTCACAAAGGGTGAAGTGGTGGAGGTTGGTGGCATACAAGTGACTCTCGTTGAGGACATTGCCAAAGGACACAAGGTGGCTCTGTGCGACATTGCCGAGGGTGAGAATGTGATTAAATATGGCTACCCCATCGGCCACGCAACGCGCCCCATCGTCAAGGGCGAGTGGATTCACAGCCACAACGTAAGGACCAACCTACACGACAATTTGGAGTATGCCTACGAGCCTAAAATCGCACCCAAGCACTACCCTGCCGACGAGCGCAAGGTGATGGGCTATGCGAGGAAAAATGGAGATATGGGTATCCGCAACGAGTTGTGGATTATCCCCACGGTGGGCTGTGTGAACGGTCAGGCCGAGGCTATCGTCAAGAGGGTTAAGGCCGAGATGGACTGCTCGCATCTGGACGATGTGAGGGTCTACACCCACCCCTATGGTTGCTCGCAACTCGGTGAGGACCACATAAATACACGTAAGGCTCTGGCCGATATGGTACACCACCCCAACGCAGGTGCAGTACTCGTGTTGGGCCTCGGTTGCGAGAACAACCAAGTGAGCGAGTTCCAGAAGGAGATTGGCACTTGGGACGAGGAGAGGGTTAGGTTTATCGTTGCCCAAGAGGTGGAGGACGAGATTGAAGAGGGCGTTAGGGTGTGTGGCGAGTTGGTGGAGATTACCCGCCACGATGTACGCACTCCACAGCCTCTGTCGAAGCTCAAAATAGGTCTGAAATGTGGCGGTAGCGATGGTTTTTCGGGCATCACTGCCAACCCCTTGGTGGGTCTCTTCTCCGATTGGCTCATCGCACAGGGCGGCACAACCATCCTCACCGAGGTTCCCGAGATGTTCGGTGCCGAAACGATACTTATGGACCGCTCGGAGAACAAGGCTATTTTCGACCAAACGGTGAGCCTTATCAACGACTTCAAGGACTATTTCAAACGCTACGACCAGCCCATCTACGAAAACCCCTCGCCCGGCAACAAAAAGGGCGGCATCACCACTTTGGAGGAGAAATCGCTCGGCTGTGTGCAGAAGGGCGGTGCGGCTACTGTGGTTGACGTGTTGGACTACACCGACAGGGTTAAACGCAACGGACTCAATCTGTTACAAGCACCCGGTAACGACCTTGTAGCATCGTCGGCATTGGCTCTGAGTGGCTGCCAGATGGTGTTGTTCACAACGGGTAGGGGTACTCCCTTTGGTAGTTTTGTCCCCACGATGAAGATTTCCACCAACAGCCGACTCTATGAGTTCAAGCAGTGTTGGATAGATTTCAACGCAGGTACACTTGTGGAGGACGAAGAGGCCGACGTGGTACTCAACCGCTTCATCGACAAAGTGTTGGCTACCGCCAATGGCGAGCTCTTGAAACACGAGGAGACAGGCTTCAAAGAGGTGGCGATATTCAAAACCGGAGTTACGTTGTAACTCCGGTTTGAAATGCAAAATTCAAAATGCAAAATTCAAAATTAGCAGTAATCATCGTAGGCCTTCTTGTTGGCCTTGTGTGTGGGTGTGGTCCGAGCGAGGAGAGGACCCACTGGGTGGTGGCGGCTGACGGGTCGGGCGACTACCGCTCGGTGCAGGAGTGTTTTGACGCACTACCCTCGAAACCAACCACTTGGCGCACCGTGGAGATTAAGGCGGGCGAGTACAGGGAGAAGGTTACACTCGATGTTTACAAGGACAAGGTGCACATCGTAGGACACGAAGGGGCCACAATCGTGTGGGACGACCACACGGGCCGAGTGGAGAGCGATGGGCACGTGATGACCACCTACGACACTTGGACCTTCTCCGTGCAGGCCGATGACGTGGTGGTGGAAAACCTCACCATCTGCAACGATGCAGGCGAGGTTGGACAAGCTGTGGCGGTGGAAACCCGTGGCGACCGCATCGAGTTTATAGGCTGCCGTATGCTTGGCGACCAAGACACCTTCTTTACCAAAGGCTATGCTTCGAGGCTCTACCTGAGGGGGTGTTACATCGAGGGTACAACCGACTTTATCTTCGGCCCATCCATTGCCCTATTCGACTCTTGTAGAATACATTGCAAGAAGAACTCCTACATCACAGCCGCCTCCACAACCGAGCGCAATCGCTATGGTTACGTTTTCAGAGATTGTACCATAACTGCCGCCGATGGTGTGAATAAACTCTATCTCGGTAGGCCCTGGAAGCAGACCGCCAAGACGGTCTTTATAGGCTGCGACCTCCCCTCGGCCATACGTCCCGAGGGGTGGCACAATTGGAACGACCGCAGGCGTGAGGAGCACTCGTTCTATGCCGAGTATGGCTGCACGGGCGAGGGTGCCGACCGTTCGGGCAGGGTGAAATGGAGCCACGAATTAACCCCCGAAGAGGCCGCCGACTACACCCCCGAGAACATCTTTGCCTTCAAAACCGGCTCGGAAGCCTTCCGTTGGGACTGGATGCCCACAAGCCTCACCAAAGAGTAGGGAAAACATTTGGCATAATACACAAAACAAAGGCTTCAAGAAAATTCTTGAAGCCTTTGTTGTTGTGCCAATCCTCGCAAAACCAACGTTATTTAATCGTAGCAGTGAGCGATACGGGATAGTGGTCCGAAATGTAGGGCGCACCGTAGTTCTCATTACGCAGCACCTTGAAAACGTAGGGAGTGGCCTTTCTGTAAAAGATGTGGTCGATGGTGGCCTCACGTCCGCCCCAAGCATTGTAGGTGGTACGTTGGTCGGTCTCCGGGGAGGTTTTGCGTGCATCCAAGAGTACACCATCCAACATCGCAAAAGCCTCGTTGTCGGTGGGAATGTTGAAATCGCCGGTGAGGAAAACAGGCATATCCGCAGGGACAAGTTCTCCAATCTTCTCCACCACAAGTTTCAACCCCTCCTTCTGTGCCACCACGCCCTGGTGGTCGAGGTGGGTATTGAAGTGGGCAAAGGTGGTGCCTGTGGCAAGGCTACGGAATGTGGCCCAAGTGCAGGTGCGTTTGTAGGAGGCATCCCACCCCTTCGAGGGTACATCGGGGGTCTCCGAGAGCCAAAAGGTGTCCCACTCCAAGAGTTCCACCTTGTCGGGGCGGTAGAAGATGGACATAAACTCGCCCGCCTTCGCTCCATCATCACGTCCCACACCAATCATCTTATACTCCGGAAGCGATTCGAGCAGATAGTTCACCTGGTCGGAGAGCATCTCCTGAAAACCGATAAGTGTGGGCTGTTCGGCGCGTATCATATTGACCGAGGCCTGCTTGCGGTATTGCCAACTATTATCGCCATCGTTTCCGGTGCTGAGTCGGATGTTGTAGGATATAACCTTTAACTCGGTGGTCTTACCGCCCTCTTCAAAGTGTAGGTCGTCCTCTGGTTTGTTGGAGGATGGAGTGCAACCACAAAACAGACAAGCGAATAGGAGCAGTGTTGCAAGAAGGTGTCGCATAGGTTTCAAAGTAAATGGTGATTAATGTGGTAGTGTGGGCAGAACTATCGGCCCACCGAGTAGCACAAAGATAGTGATTTTTTAATAAATACGATGACGTAGCAGATGCGAATTTGGAAAATCTAAATTTAGTTGCTACCTTTGAGAGAGAATCGTCCCTTCCCCGATGGGAGGGCAATTCCCCAAAAAAAACATCCGCAAACAATGAAAAAACTCACCACACTTGCAATCGCAATGCTTGCTCTGGGTGCCACTTCGTGGGCCCAGGGTGTGAGCAAAACGTGGGTGGCCGACCAAGGGGATGGCACCTACAAAAACCCCGTTCTCTATGCCGACTACTCCGACCCCGATGTTATCCGTGTGGGCGACGACTATTGGATGACAGCCTCGTCGTTCGACTGCATCCCCGCACTCCAAATCCTCCACTCCACCGACCTTGTGAATTGGGAGTTTGCGGGTGCTGTGAGGAGTTACATCCCCAACGAGGTGCAGAGCAAACACGGCAACGGCGTGTGGGCTCCATCCATAAGGTACCACAACGGACTCTACTACATCTATTGGGGCGACCCCGACACGGGTGTCTATATGACCTGCGCCACCGACCCGAGGGGCGAGTGGAGCACCCCACACCTCGTGTGGGAAGGCAAGGGTATGATTGACGCCTGCCCGCTGTGGGACGACGACGGCAGAGCCTACCTTGTACACGCTTGGGCAGGTAGTAGGTCGGGAATGAAGAGTATCCTCTCGGCCTCGGAGATGACCCCCGATGGCAAGAGCCTTATTGGCGAGGAGGTACTCCTCTTCGACGGCCACGGCGACCACCCCACCGTGGAGGGCCCCAAATTCTACAAACGAAATGGTTGGTACTACATCTTCGCACCCGCAGGCGGCGTGAAGGAGGGTTGGCAGTTGGTGCTGCGCTCACGCGAGCCACTTGGTAGGTATGAGTGGCGCAAGGTGCTGCATCAGGGCAATACCGACATCCACGGCCCACACCAGGGCGGCTGGGTGGAGGACACCGCAGGCGACTGTTGGTTTCTGCACTTTGAGGATAGGTATGCCTACGGGCGTGTGGTACACCTCCAACCTATGGAGTGGACCGCCGACGGGTGGTGTACAATGGGTGTGGACAGCAACAAGGACGGCATTGGCGAGCCCGTGAGTACCTACCGCAAGCCACACTCCAACGTGCCTACCAAGATATGTACCCCCACCGAGGGCGACGAGTTCAACGATGGTAAGCTGGGCCTGCAATGGCAGTGGTTTGGCAGCCACCCACAGAGGGATTGGGCAATGCTCTCCCCCGAGGGTTTCCTGCGCCTCAACTGCCGTCCCTACGACAACATCTATGAAGCACAAAACATCATTGCCCAGAAGATTACCGCACCCAAGCAAACCATCACCGCCAAGGTACGTTTCACCGCCGGTGTGGATGGCGACCGAGCAGGTATGGTCATCCACGGCAGGGACTATGCCACCATCTCGCTGGTGAGGAGCGATGGCAAATTGCGCCTTGTACAGACCATCTGCAAAGGTGCCGACAAAGGCTTGGGCGAGCGAGTCGTGGAGGAGAAAAACATCACCCCCAAGGAGTGGATGTGGTTGCGTGTGGAGATTGTGGAGGGTGCCAAGTGTAGGTTCTTCTACTCGCTGAACGGCAAGCGTTGGGAGCCTCTATGGGAGGAGTTCACCGCCAAGGAGGGGGTGTGGATTGGAGCCAAATGGGGTCTGTTTGCCGTAACCAGCGGCAAGAAAAACGACCACGGCCGTATGGACATCGACTGGGTGAGAGTGGAATAGAATTGGACAATTCAAAATTCAAAATTCAAAATTCAACATTGATTT
>JAGBGK010000003.1 GCA_017936005.1 Tidjanibacter sp. | reverse complement strand
TAGCTGATAATTATTTTATTGTACATCTGCCACCCTCTCTTTATCACAGACATTTTCAGGGGAGGGAAAACCCTCCAAAGCAAATAACAACCAACAAAACAGATGACTATAATTTGTAAACCCCTGTTATTCAGTGGTGTATATCTCTTTGTGAGTCTATATTTTTGCTTTTGCTGGGTGATTCTTTGTTGTAAACTGCTGTAAAACAGAATGTTTTTTGAGATTTTCTTGAAATTTTTAGGGATTTTTGGAGAAAAACAGACAAAAAATTAGCAAAAACCACATCAAATTTTCCAGAATAAATAAAGTCAAAAGGAAACTATATGAAGCAAGCAACAAAAGAAGATATAGATTATTAAGAAAATCATAACCTTTTAACAATATCCTTGATTATCTCCCCATCATCAATTGGGGAGTTTTTATTTACACCTAACACCTCACTCACTCCTCTTCATCTCATTATCCTTTCCTATTATTTCCCAAACACCAAACAAAAGATTAGGACAAAACTCCCACAATAATCATACATCTGATGTTTTAATAGTTTGTTATAATGAGTCACAAATTATTGGTGCTATAACTTGATGTTTAAGTATTAAAATATCACAGTTGAAGTTTTATCACAGATGATTAGAAAAAAAGAGATGAATTAGTTTTGAATTAAAAACTACAAATAAGTAATTAAGAATAGATGAGTAATAAATCAAAAAAGAGAAAATATCATCATTAAACAATAGTATTAGTTATGAATAATTAATGATAAGAATACATCTATTATAGAATAGTTATTATAAGTAATTATAGATTTATTAAGAAAGAATTAAAAGAGATAAGAAGAGAATATAATAAGAGAACAAATAGTTAGGAACAATCTCAATTATATTGTTGATAATAAGAGTATTATAAGGATTTGATATTGACACATTAGATTTTGTATTAAGAATCTATTGAATATAGTTTGGAGAATCAGTAATAACTATTACCTTTGCGAATAAGGCACTATTTTTCTGAGACCTATGTGTGACCATATGGTAAAAAATAGTGGTTGAAATGGTCTGTAAATGCTTGTAGTAAGGATTTTAATAGGTGAACAACATCCCCATCTTCCACCCTTGAAAACCTTATAACAAGTGATGTTATGAGGTTTTTTTGTTTCTATACATTGATCTCTTCCAAACAAAAAAACTTGCCACAATGACCTGTAAAACACTTATTTAAGGATGTTTTACAATAGTCATTGCCTCATAACATTCCCACCTATTTCAATACTATGAGTATTATGAAATAGGGGTGGGGAGTGTGGTGTGTCATCCCTGATTTGCAATCACAAACTCTTCCAATATAGTATTGGTGTGCTTTTGACAATAGTGCATTGTTTGTTTTAGATTGGTGTGTCCAAGCATCTTGGAGACTGTGGCAATGTTCAGGTGCTTTTCATTGAGTTGATGATGTGCAAATGTGTGTCTTAAAAGATGACTATGCAGTTTCTTGCTTATCCCTGCTTGCAGGGCAACAATTTTTAGATATCTATTGTACACTTGATTGGTTATGGAGATATCATAGTTGTATCTCTCCAATATCTCCATTGCTTCATCCCCAACAACTGTGATATACTCCACACCTGTCTTTGCCCTCTGCTTTTGGATATACCTAATACCATTATACTCTTTGATGTCCTCTCTTTTAATGCTCACCAAATCACAATAGGCAAGTCCCAAGTTTGCCTCCAAAATAGCAAAGTCAACAACCCTCTGCAAAGATGGGTTGCTGTATGTGGTATTCCTAATCATATCCAACTCCTCCATAGTGAGATACTCCACCTTTTTAGGTTTCTTTACCACCTTGATTGTTGCAAATAGGTTGTCATTGGGAATTCTATTATTGTTGATGCCATAGGTAATAAATGACTTCACAATTACCCATAGGTTAGCAAAGGTTGAATTTTGGTATTTTGCTTTCATATCAGCAACTATCCTCTTCATATCACTATTGGTGATAAGTCTGCACTCCTTATTCCCCAAGAACCCCACCACATACTTCATCATTCTCTCATACTTCTTATAGACATTAAGACACAAATCCACTCCAACTCTCTTACTAACTATGGTAGTGAAATCCCTTTGTAGGTCAGACAACCTATAACTCACACTTACACCATTGTTGTTGAGTGCCTCTTTGACTATGGCAGGGGTTATGGGCATACCCAGCATCTCCAACTTCCTAAATATCTCATAGGTTTTTACCCTCTCTTTATCACAGTATTGCTTGACATAATTATCTCTTTTACAAGATATTAACTTCTTAAATTCATCTGGATTTACTTTCATAGATAACCTCCTGAAACTCCTTTGACCATCTACTGTGATGACCATCTCAATGGGGGCCAGTCCATCTTTGGTAATTTTTGCAACCCTGCAACAAAATGAAATATTCCACATAACATATTAGGTATTAAATAGTTATGGCATTATTTGAGACCAGAAAAAATGGTCACATAATAGGTATCAAAATTGGGTTGAAATCACATCTTCCCCACCCCTATTTCATAATACTCATAGTATTGAAATAGGTGGGAATGTTATGAGGCAATGACTATTGTAAAACATCCTTAAATAAGTGTTTTACAGGTCATTGTGGCAAGTTTTTTTGTTTGGAAGACATCAATGTATAGAAACAAAAAAACCTCATAACATCACTTGTTATAAGGTTTTCAAGGGTGGAAGATGGGATTCGAACCCACGACCTTCGGAACCACAATCCGTCACTCTAACCAGCTGAGCTACATCCACCATTTAGACTTGGTTACCCAAATCGGGTGCAAATGTAATACTCTTTTTCGCAAAGTCCAAATTTTTTCTCAAGAAAAGTATCAGAAATATCTATCTTGTTGCTGTCGGTTCTGAATGTCAGCAGGGTATATTACCATCGGCTTTGTACGGTTTTTGATGATTGGATTGTGAAATATACCGAAAAAAGGTATATTTGCACTAAACAATCGGATTGTGTTCCTAAAAACTACTTAAGAAATGAAAAAACTACTCTCTCTATTCGCAATCTTTACATTGATTATCACAAGTTGCGGTCCAGTGGAGACCCCAAACAACAATGGCAATGATCCGGAACAGACCCCTCCATCATCAACGCCCGAACAGCCCGTAGTGCTCGAGTCGTTGATTTACACACCTACGCAGGCGGGTGCAGCAGCCATTGTCCGCAATGCCGGTGATGATAGCTCGGTCTCTATTGACTTAGCGGTTACGCCCAAAGAGTGCGTCGCCTCCATCGCCAAGAGCTGGCGCTCAGCAGTTGTCTGCAAGGCGTTCTACGAGGGCGCTGCCGGAACTCCCATCCCGATGCAGCTCGTCGGTTTTCGCTCCAATGCCAAGAGCGGTGTCATCACCATTACAGCCATGGCGGATAAACTCTCCGAAGATTTCTTCGCGGGCAAGCAGAGCGCCTATGCACAGGTGAGCGTTGTTGATGGCGACAAGAGTGTGACCTCGAACAATATTCCCTTAGAGGCCGGTGAGCCCGAGACGCCGGTTGATTATGGCGGATTGCAGAAGTACGCCAAGGCTGGTGAAATTAAGATTATGAGCTTCAATGTACGTCTGGATACTTCTGAGACCGATGCAACTAACAATTGGTCAAATCGAAAGAAGGCGTGCATTACCATGATTAATGATCACCGCCCCGACATCATCGGCTTCCAGGAGGCTAAATACACCTCGCAGTGGCTATACTTCAAAGAGCAACTCAAGGCCGACTATGATGGTTGGGGAGTAAACCGCGATACCGGTGCTGAGTCGGGCTCGGGCGAGGTTATGGGTATCCTCTACAATAAGTCGAAGATTGAAAAAGTCAATGGTGGTACATTCTGGCTCTCGGAGACTCCCGACAAGTGCTCGATAGGCTGGGATGCAGCGTGCAAGCGTACAGCAACTTGGGGGTTGTTTCGCCATACGGCAAGTAATCGACTCTTCCTCTACATCAACACCCACCTCGACCACAAGGGCGCCGAGGCTCAGACTAAAGGATTGGCTCTCGTGGCTGAGTATTTCAAGAAGTATCCTTCGTATGTGCATTTCCTGACGGGCGATATGAATATTGTGTCATCACATTCGGCATTCAATGCCATTACCAGCACGATGATGAATACCCGCGAAAATGCTCCGAAGGGACGTACCGATAATCACACCACTTACAATGGCTACACCTCGGGTAAGAATTCGGTTATCGACCATATCTATTGCAGTAAAAGTCTGAGCGTGGTGGAGTACCATACCGTAAACGAAAGCTACGGAGTGCCGTACATCTCGGACCACTATCCGGTCTATGCGATCATTAAGATGATGTAGGACTATTCGTGTAGTCCTGCAATGAATGAACAGGGCTGCTTGATACGGAGAGTGTCGGGTAGCCCTATCTTTTTGGCTGAAGCAGGCGGTAGACGATGGTTGTTCCGTTGGTCGTAATCTCAAACTCTTCGCCTAAAGATTCATTCGACACGCCCTGCCACATAGCGGCGAGATGATTCTGTGGCGGGTCGTAGCGCAGACCTCGCACCGAAATTTCGGTTTTGGGGTCGATGGTGAAGAGCGACACCTGCTGCCCTGCAAAGCTCTCAAACATGGAGGGTTCATCAATGAAATCGAAGACCCCTTGCTCTCCGACAACTCGCAAGCGGGCATCATGCAGTCGGGCTGCCAACAGCATAATATTCCCTATCGAGTGATCTTCTCGACGCCCGAAGGCTCCTAACACCGTGATGTCATAAAATCCCTGCTCTATGGCATAAGTAAGGCCTTTCCACAGATCGTTCACATCCTGCTCGGGTCGTACCACCACTCGCTCGGCAAAACGCTTGCTCAGCGATTCGGGCAGAGAGTCCATATCGCCCACGATGGCTGCAGGCTCTCCTCTGCGTGCGCAAAACGCCTCGGCTGCGCTATCGCAACAGATGACACACTCAGCCCCATCAAGCAGTGCCATAGTCAACTCTCCGCATGGAAAATCTCCTGCGGCCAGCACCACGCACGCGGGCTTTTCGTCGATGTCAGGCAGTCTGTATCGTTCCATCTCTGTTATCGTTACTCATCATCTGCAGCCAACGCCTATATCCAAACACCGCCAACAGGGCATACAACCCATAGAGAGCCGCTGTGGGATAGAGTCCTTTGTCGATGTAGAGCCAACAGCAAACCACATCAACCACAATCCATACCAACCACTGCTCGACATATTTGCGTGCAAGCATATAGAGTGCCACTATGCTGGCTGCCGTGGTGAAGCTATCACCGTATGGCACCGTACTGTCGGTCCAACGAAGCAAAACAAACAAAATCGCGCCCCAACTTACCACTCCGACCAGAGCCAGCGGAGCAATCGCTTTACGCGGTGTGTGGGCAATGGGCAATTCTCGTTGCTCTTTGTCCTTATGGTATCGCCACATTGCCCAGCCATAGATGCTTGCCACAAGGTAGTAGATATTGATACCCATATCGGCATAAAATCCCGATTGAGCATAGATAAAGATGTATATCGCGGGCATCACCACATTAGCTGCCCACAACCACACCGAAGCCCGATACTCAAGCCAAAGATATATAAGTCCCACAATGGCACCTGCCACTTCAAGCCAAAACATATCGCAAAGGTAGTAACAATTCACAATTCGCAATTCACAATTCACAATTATTTTATACCTTTGTGAAAACTATTCAGACCCAAACTTATGATTCATCCGATTGCCGAACTGCGCCATTGGTGGTGGCGCAAGAGGTTACGCAATAAAGATGTAACCATCATCAGCGAGAATTGCTGGGGTGGCTTTATGTGTCAATTTACAGGCATGCGCTACAACTCTCCCTTTGTGGGATTGTTGGTGCCGGCACCCGACTATATCAAGATTTTGCGTTCGCTGCGAGAGTATGTCGAGGGGACTCTGCACGAGATAGCGTGGGAGGAGAGCCGCTACGCAGAGAATCTCAAACGCTTCAATTTCCGATTTCCGCTGGCGGTGTTGACTCCGACAAATGGTGGTGATCCGGTGGAGATACACTTCCGCCACGGCACATCATTCGAGGCGGAGGCCACTAAATGGTATCGTCGCGCCAAGCGTGTAAACTACGACAATATCATCGTAAAACTTGCCGAACGCAACGAGTGCACGGCCAAGGAGATAGCCGAGTTCGACGCTCTGGATTACCCCTCGAAGGTCTGCTTTACGGTCAATAAGTACGACTACCCTTCCACGCGCCAAATCAAGGTAGCGAACTATCGCCGCCGAGGTGCTGTCTACAACGAATGGAAGTATTGCGGCTCGGTCTACAACTTTGCCGAGGAGGCAAATAAATTAATTGACAATCGGCACTAACTCAATCTTCAGCGTCTTGGATTTATTGCCGGGTATCTGCGTGTAAAAACCCACACGCAGTGAGCCCTTGTTGTCGGTATCGAAGGAGTGGCGCGGAGTGTTGGGCAGCACGAAGGGCTCAACATCCTTCGTGGGAGATATCACACGCAACAACATCCTCTTATCACCTTGCTCCAACTCAATCTCTGTGCGACTCACAACACGAGGCTTAGCCGGAGTGCACATCGTCCAACGCACACGGCACGGCTCTGCACATGCCTGCATATTATCCGTAACCACCAAACGACCCTCGGCATCAACCTCGATGGTACGCATAGCCTTCTCCAGATCGAAATAGAGTGACGACAGGTCGAATGTAACCCCACTGCGATTGGGGTCAGTGAAGTTCTCCACCATCTTGCCATCGCCCTTAACATTGAGGCGTTTGCCATTGACCATAAGCGTATTGTGCGAATCGAGCGACAGTCGGAAAACATCCCATCGCTGCGACTCTTGGCGCATATTCCACAAATCGACTCCCACCTTCTCCAGCGAATGATAGCCCTGTGATCCGAGCTCCACGGCCCAACGCTTTCCACCCCACTCGTAGACAAACGAACCTCCGTCCATGTGGGCATGAGGCAGGCTCGGAGAGCCTCCCTTGGCTCCAAGATAGAAATCTTTGTCGCGACAGATAAATATAGGCTGTGCGCCATTGCCTACCCAGCAACGATTCTCGCTCGGAGCAACCTTCGCAAGGTCGCAACGCGACATAAAAATCATCGCTAACGGCAATAGACGTCGACTACCTAAGCGCAGATGCTTGACCGAGGCAGTTATGCGTCTTTCGTTCCATAGAAGTGACATGTCACCCGACTCGGATGCAAACCAATATAACAGCGGGTTGCTCATGTCGTATGCCACACCATCATCCGAGAAGTTGTAGACACGATTGCCGAACGACTGCATATAGTCCATAAAACGGGCAGATTCGATAAATCCGGGGTAGCGTTCCAAACCTTCGGTATCGAGCCCTGACGAGCGCAGTGACTCGATCATCAACACCTGAAACCATGTGCCGTAATCCCAATATCCATATCCTTCGGGATAGACTCCGGCAGGACCATACGAGGACATCGCCAAGTGGTTGCTCTTGGTCGATTTTGCGATATGTTTCTTCGACAGTTCGGGATAGATGTCGGCCACGGCTATTGCTCCCATCGTAAGTCCCGCATTGCAGACCGAATTCCAATTGTTAACACTCTTATAGAACCAGTGATTTTTGATTTCGGCAGCCTTTAACCCCTTTTCGGCTATCGCCTTGGCGATGGTTGCTCGGCTCGATTCAGGTAGTATATCGTAGAGCCAATCGTATCCCAAAGCGAGTGCTGCGGTCATCTCGCCCACATCGAGAAAGTGCGAAGGATTCCAATCGCTAAAATTGGCTGCTGCCAGCATCTCCAGCTCGGCACGCTCGGCATACTGCACCTCGCCCGTGTAGAGATACATATAGGAGAGCATCGTCACCCTCTCCAACACATTGCGAGAGATGGTCAGCAGTCGTTTACCGGTCTTGATACGCTCGCTCACGGGTTGGCGCATTATCCAAACGGTGCGATTGGCGATATAGTCGTGCAGGCGCAGAGCTATCGAATCTTGCGACACAAGAGTGCGCACTGTCGCGATGTCGCCATCTTTGATAATCAAGCGCGGATGAGCCTTCTGGGCAGGTGTGAAGTTGCCGGCATAGACGATTCCTGCAGCAAGGCAGGCAATAGTAAAAAGTAAAATTCGTTTCATGGTATGGTGTGTGGTAACAAATTTAGATATTTCTGCCAAAATGGCAAAATTTTATGACATAGTCATTGTCGTTTGGCAGAGATTTTCTAATTTCGGCCTTTGGCATACAGATTGCTCAAACCGAAACCAGACAGAAAATAATATTAACTAAAATAAAACAGTAAAGATTATGAACGTAAAACCACTTTCGGACCGCGTATTGGTAAAACCCAATCCGGCAGAAGAGACGACCGCAGCAGGTCTGATTATCCCCGACACAGCTAAAGAGAAACCCCTTGCAGGCAAGGTTGTTGCCGCAGGCCCCGGCACTGCCGAGGTGAAGATGGAGGTAAAGGTTGGCGATGAGGTGCTCTATGGCAAGTATGCCGGCACCGAACTCCACATCGACGGTGAGGACTACCTCATTATGAAGCAGCAGGATATTCTGGCTGTGGTAGAGAAGTAATAAACCCCGAAACAAAGATCAAAGATTATGGCAAAAGAGATTAAATATAACGTAGAGGCAAGGGAATTGCTCAAAGAGGGTGTTGATGCCCTCGCAAATGCAGTGAAGGTAACACTCGGCCCCAAAGGTCGCAACGTGATTATTGATAAGAAATTCGGCGCACCCCACATCACCAAAGATGGTGTGAGCGTGGCCAAAGAGGTGGAGTTGGAAGACAACTTCGCAAACATCGGTGCACAGCTAGTGAAGGATGTGGCCAGCAAAACCAATGACGACGCAGGCGATGGTACCACCACAGCAACCGTTCTTGCACAGGCCATTATCGGTGTGGGTATCAAGAACGTAACCGCAGGTGCCAACCCTATGGACCTCAAAAGGGGTATCGACAAGGCTGTGAGTGCAGTGGTTGAGAACATCAAGAGCCAGAGTCAGGTGGTTGGCGACAACCTCGAAAAGGTCGAGCAGGTGGCCACCATCTCGGCCAACAACGACAGCAGCATCGGTAAACTCATCGCCGAGGCTGTGGGTAAGGTGAAAAAAGAGGGCGTGATTACCGTGGAGGAGGCCAAAGGTACCGACACCCACGTTGAGGTGGTTGAGGGTATGCAGTTCGACAGGGGCTACATCTCGGCCTACTTCGTAACCGACACCGAGAAGATGGAGGCCGTGTTGGAGAGGCCCTACATCCTCATCACCGACAAGAAAATCTCCACTATGAAGGAGATTATGGGTGTGTTGGAGCCCGTGGCACAGAATGGTCGCTCGTTGCTCATCATTGCCGAGGATGTGGATGGCGAGGCACTCAGCGCACTTGTTGTGAACAAACTGCGTGGCACCATCAAGATTGCCGCCGTTAAGGCTCCCGGCTTTGGCGACAGGCGCAAGGAGATGTTGGAGGATATCGCAACCCTCACGGGAGGTACGGTCATCACCGAGGACAAAGGCCTTCGCTTGGATGCCGCAACCGTTGAGATGTTGGGTGTGGCCGACAAGGTAACCATCTCCAAGGACAACACCACCATCGTTGATGGCGCAGGTGCCGAGGAGGCCATCGCAGCTCGCGTGGCACAGATTCGCAACCAAATGGAGAGTGCCACCAGCGACTACGATAGGGAGAAATTGCAGGAGAGGCTTGCCAAATTGGCAGGTGGCGTGGCAGTTCTCTATGTTGGTGCCGCTACCGAGGTGGAGATGAAGGAGAAGAAAGACCGTGTGGACGACGCTTTGGCCGCCACCCGTGCCGCCATTGAGGAGGGTATCATCCCCGGAGGTGGCGTTGCCTACATCCGTGCAGCCGATGCTATTGCCGACCTGAGGGGCGACAACGACGACGAGACCACCGGTATCGCCATCGTACGTAGGGCCATCGAGGAGCCTCTGCGCCAAATCGTGGCCAACGCCGGTGGCGAGGGCTCGGTTGTGGTGAACAAGATTAAGGAGGGCAAAGGCTCGTTTGGCTACAATGCTCGTAGCGACCGCTATGAGGATATGTTTGAAGCCGGCATTATCGACCCCACCAAGGTTGCGAGGGTTGCGTTGGAAAACGCCGCATCGATTGCTTCGATGTTCCTCACCACCGAGTGTGTGCTGGCCGAGAAGAAGGAGGAGAACCCTGCACCTGCAATGCCCGCAGGAGGTATGGGATATTAATAATCCACACTCAAACCACTCTGAAAGCTCGGGTAACTTTTTCGTTACCCGAGCTTTTTTGTTGCCCACAAGCCACACATCCCACAGCCTGCGAGAGCCGTGTTTTGTTTTGTGAGAAGAAATGTTTATATTTGTAAACGCACAAAATAACTAATACCTACCAGATATGAGACTTCCACGCATCTCCCTACTCGGCAAAATCGTCATAGCCATCGCCCTGGGTATTCTCTGCGGATTGTGGTTTCCGGAGTGGCTCAGCAGAGTGTTTGCCACCTTCAACGGACTCTTTGGCAACTTCCTGAGCTTCATCGTACCGCTGTTGATTTTGGGCCTCATTGTGCCCGGTATCGCAAATGTGGGTAAGGGAGCAGGCCGACTGTTGGCCATAACTGCGCTGTTGGCCTACACATTCACCCTGTTCAGCGGGATGTTTGCGTGGGGAACGTGCGAAGCCATCTACCCTTCGCTACTGAAAGGAACAACCCTTGCGGAGGTGAGCGATGCGGGCAGCAGCTTTGCACCATATTTCACAGTTGAAATGCCACCCATTTTGAGCGTAATGAGCGCACTTGTGGCAGCATTTGTCATCGGCATTGGACTTACAATAATCGAGGGCACAACGCTCAAAAAAGCCTTCGACGACTTCGAGAAGATTATCATCAAAACCATCGAGAAGGTCATCATACCTCTGTTGCCACTCTACATTTTCGGCATCTTCCTCTCGATGACCACCAATGGTCAAGTGGTGGGTGTGTTGGGTGTCTTTCTGAAACTTGTGATTGTCATCTTCCTGATGACCGCCGTGCTGCTACTCATTCAGTTCTCCATTGCGGGTGTCATCACCAAGCGCAACCCACTGAAAATGCTCCGCACAATGATGCCTGCCTACTTCACGGCTTTGGGCACATCGTCGAGCGCAGCCACCATTCCCGTAACCCTCAAACAGACCATCCAAAACAACATCTCGCCCTCCATTGCAGGTTTTGTTGTACCCTTGTGTGCGACCATCCACCTTTCGGGTAGCACGCTCAAAATCGTGTCGTGCTCGCTGGCCATAATGATGCTGACGGGCACAACGGTTGACCCCCTAACAATGGTGGGATTTATCTGTATGCTGGGTATCACGATGGTTGCTGCACCCGGCGTTCCTGGCGGAGCGATTATGGCAGCTGTCGGCATCTTGCAGAGTATTCTCGGTTTTGACCAAACAATGGTGGGGTTGATGATTGCCATCTATATTGCGATGGACTCCTTCGGTACCGCCACCAATGTAACGGGCGACGGAGCCATTGCCGCCATCATCGACAAAATAGCAAAGAAGAAATCGGCCAACAACTAATAGCTAACAGCTAATGGCTTAAATAGATACAAAAAAAACGGAGAAGCAGTTGCTTCTCCGTTTGGCTCCTCAGCTAGGACTTGAACCTAGGACCCCCTGATTAACAGTCAGGTGCTCTAACCAACTGAGCTACTGAGGAATTTTAATCTGTCTGCTCACGGTGTTTCCCGTTTTGCGAGTGCAAATATATGGCAATTTTTCTTTACTGCAAACAAAATCTGCATATTTTTTCAAAAAAATTTCATTCTGCCCAAGTTTACCCACCTTTTTGTGTTGATTTCTCGCCTAAAATAGATACCTTTGTGTGTTATGAAGAGATTGTTCGTTGCGTTTTTAGCCCTCGTGAGTGCGGCAATTGCTGTGGCTCAACCGGCCGACACCACCGCCACATCGCTCCTATTTGATGAGGTGGAGTGGAATTTCGGACGCATCGAAGAGGATGGTGGCAAGGTGAGCCACACGTTCGGCTACACCAACACAGCCCCCCACCCCGTATCAATCGAAAGGGTATATTCTTCGTGCGGATGCACCACGGGGGATTATTCTCGCAGACCACTGAAAACGGGAGCCTCGGAGCAGTTCACCGTAACCTTCGACCCCGATGGTCGCCCCGGTAGGTTCGACAAGCGCATCACCATCGTCTATGACCAAGGGCGTGGGCGCACCATCCTACGCATCAAGGGTGTGGTTAAGGGACGTAAGCGTTCGAACGAAGACCTCTATCCCTATGCTCTTGGCAGTGGAGTGAGGGCCGACGCTACCTACAAAGCCTTTGGCAACGTGGAGCAGGGAGGGTCGAAGAGTATGACCATCGCACTTGTGAACACCTCCGACGAGGGTGTGAGCATAGAGCCTCTGTGGGAGGAGCGCAGCGGACTGTTGGAACTATTCCTACCCGACACACTCGCCCCCAAAGAGGTGGCATTGGCAACAGCGACCTATCTGCTCTCGGAGGAGGAGCCTCGCTATGGGTTGCTGAGGGACAGGGTGAGCCTAATGATTAACGGTACTCCAAGTGGGGAGGTTTTCACCACTACGGCCTTTGGCGTGGACCACTTTGAGAAGAACGCAACCCGCAAGCCACGGGCGGTAATTGAGCCTTCGTGGTACGACTTTGGGGTGGTTGAGGTGCCGAGTGTGCAACGATGTGTGATAAGAATCACCAACGAGGGGACGGCTCCGCTGGTGGTACGCAACGTAACCCCCAGAGAGGGCACCAAGATTATGCTTCCGGAGGGCACGACCATCGCACCGAGTGAAACGTTGACGGTGAAGGTTGAATTGGAGGTGCCAGCGGGCACCTACGACACACTATTTGGTGGTGGGATGATTGTGGTGAACGACCCGGCACGCCCCGTGAGGGAGTTGCGCTTCGGAGCAACAGCAAAGAAAAAATGATTTTTTCTGTCGAACGTCGATAGTTAAATGTCAATAGTTGCGGCCTCTGGCCGAACAAATTGTCGTTGGACGTTAGACGTTAGACGTTAGACAATAACTATATGTACCAGATTTTAAGAAAAGAGAAACTTGCGGAGAACATCTACCTGATGGACATCCACGCTCCGAGGGTTGCCAAGTCGGCACACCCCGGACAGTTCGTCATCGTCAGGGCCACCAAAGAGGGCGAACGCATCCCCTTGACCATCTCCGACTACGACACCGAGCGTGGTAGTGTGCAGATTGTTGTGCAGACCCTCGGTGTGTCCACCATCAAATTGTGTGAGATTGCCGAGGGCGACTACATTGAGGACTTTGCCGGCCCCCTGGGTAGGCCTTCGGACTTCGTATATGAGAATATCGACCACCTCAGGGGTAAGAAGCTACTCTTTATTGCAGGTGGTGTGGGCACTGCCCCTGTGTATCCACAGGTTAAGTGGCTACACGAACACGGTGTGGAGGCCGATGTGATTATTGGTGCCAAGACCAAAGACATTCTCATTCTCACGGACGAGATGAGGGCCGTGGCCTCCAACCTATATATTGCCACCGACGATGGCTCGGAGGGCTTCAAGGGCCTCGTTACGGCCTGCTTGGAGGACCTTGTGCAGAACAAGGGCAAGCACTACGATACGGTCATCACCATCGGCCCGATGATTATGATGAAGTTTGTGGCACTCACCACCAAGAAACTCGGTATTCCCACCATCGCATCGCTCAACTCGCTGATGGTTGACGGTACGGGTATGTGTGGAGCGTGCAGGGTGAGCGTGGGTGGCAAGACCAAGTTTACCTGTGTGGATGGCCCCGAGTTTGACGCTCACGAGGTGGATTTCGACGAGGCTATGCGCCGTAGTGGTCAGTATCGCACCGAGGAGCAACGCCGCTTGGAGCGTTACAAAGACCACAAGTGCCGCATCGGTTTGGATAAGTAGTAACGATATTAAGCATAAGGATATATGGCAAACATCATATCACGAACTCCCGTAAGGGAGCAGGACCCCACCCAGCGTGCCGCCAACTTTGAGGAGGTGTGCTATGGCTTCAACCTCGAAGAGGCACAAAGGGAGGCGAGCCGTTGCCTCCACTGCCGCAACCCACGTTGCGTTAAGGCGTGCCCTGTGGGTATCCAGATACCCCACTTCATCGCTGCCATAGCCGAGGGCGACCTCTCGATGGCTGCGAACATCATCGCCGAGGACTCATTGTTGCCCTCCATTTGCGGTAGGGTGTGTCCACAAGAGAGCCAATGTGAGGGCTCGTGTATTGTGGGTATCAAAAACGAGCCTGTGGCTATCGGCAAACTCGAAAGGTTTGTGGGCGATTGGCAGTTGGAGAACGGAGCCAAAGAGGCTGTGGAGATTGAGAGGAATGGCAAGAAGGTGGCCGTTGTGGGTAGTGGCCCCGCAGGTCTGGCCTGTGCTGCCGACTTGGCAAAGTGGGGCTATGAGGTAACCGTCTTTGAGGCTCTGCACCGCCTAGGTGGCGTGTTGAGCTATGGTATCCCCGAATTCCGCCTGCCCAAGGAGCGCATCGTGGAGAGGGAAATTGAGAAGGTCGCAAGGCTCGGAGTGAAGTTTGAGAAAAACACCATCGTGGGCCGCACCGTAACCATCGACAGCCTGATGGACGAGGAGGGCTTCGATGCTGTGTTTATCGGCTCGGGTGCAGGCCTTCCGAAGTTTATGGGCATCGAGGGCGAGAACCTCAACGGAGTGTTCTCGGCCAACGAATTCCTCACCCGCATCAACCTTATGGGTGCCTACGACCCTGATAGGTTTGACACCCCCGTGAGGAGGGGCGAGAAGGTAGCCGTAGTGGGCGGTGGCAACGTGGCGATGGATGCCGTGAGGTCGGCCAAGAGGCTCGGTGCCGATGCCTACATCATCTACCGACGTTCGGAGGCAGAGCTCCCCGCCCGTGTGGAGGAGGTGCACCACGCCAAAGAGGAGGGTGTGCAGTTTGCAATGCTCACCAACCCCGTGGCCGTAGTGGGCGACGAGAAGGGCTGGGTTAAGGCCCTCAGGTGTGTGCGTATGGAGTTGGGCGAGCCGGATGAGAGTGGCCGTAGGTCGCCCGTTGTCATTGAGGGCTCGGAGTTCGACTTGGAGTGCGACACCGTGATTATGGCACTTGGCACATCGCCTAACCCACTGATTGCTTCCACCACCGAGGGCTTGGAGCGCAACCGTAGGGGGTGCCTTGTGGCCACCGAGGAGGGTGCAACCACAAGAGAGGGTGTCTTTGCGGGTGGCGATGCCGTTACGGGTGCTGCCACCGTAATCCTCGCAATGGGTGCAGGACGTAAGGCTGCCAAAGCCATCCACGACTACATAAGGTCAACCGTCGACCGTCAACCGTCGACCGACAAAGAGTAAACAGTAACAACAGATAACTGACAACTAATAAAATTGAAAAACTATGGTACTTTCAAACCTTAACAACCGCAAAGAGTTGGAGAAACTCAACCCCTTGTTCAAGACCCTCTTTGAGTGGCTCGAAACACACAATATGGCCGAGCTGCCTCTCGGTCGTTACGACATCCTCGGCGACACTCTCTATGTGAACAACGCCTGCCCCAAAGTGGGTACCAAAGAGGAGATGCCCTTGGAGGCTCACCGCAAATATATCGACGTGCAGGTTATCCTCGAAGGCAAGGAGACTATGGGCTGGAAACCCCTCGAAGAGATTGAGCACTGGACTACCGACTACAACGAGGTGAAGGACGTAATCTTCTCGGACGAGAAGCCCGAAAACTACGTCACCCTCAAACCCGGTCAGGTGGCAATCTTCTGGCCCGAGGACGGACACGCTCCCGGTATTGCCGATGCACCTGTGAGGAAATTCATCGCAAAGGTTCTCGCCTAATTTAGAAATAGAGTTATGGCAGTGAAACTGAAACCCATTGCTCCCGAGCAACTCACCCACAACCCTTTCAAGCTGATTGGCGAGAGGTGGACCCTCATCACCGCAGGCAACAAGGACACGTTCAACACGATGACCGCAAGTTGGGGTGGCTTTGGTGTGTTGTGGAACAAGCCGGTGGTCTACATCTTCATCCGCCCACAGCGACACACATTGGGCTTTGTGCAGCGTGAGAGCCACTTTACCCTCTCGTTCTTTGGCGAGGAGCACCGCCCTGCGCTACAACTGCTCGGCTCACGTTCGGGCCGTGATGGCGACAAGGTGGCAGCTTCGGGACTCACCCCTGTGTTTACCGAGATGGGCAACCCCACCTTTGAGGAGGCAACCCTCGTTATGGAGTGCCGCAAACTCTTCGACGGCACCTTCAAGCCCGAGGACTTTGTAGTTGAGAATCTGCGTGATACGGTCTATCCCAATGGCGACTTCCACCACGTTTTTGTGGGCGAAATCGTTGGCTGCTGGGAGGAGTAGCAACGAGTAATTCGCAGAATAGTATTTAGAGTCTTGGGTAACGAAATCGTTACCCAAGACTTTTTTTTGGGGGGGGGCAAAGGGCAGAGAGGGCAAGAAAGGGCAAGAAAGAGAATTCAAAATTGAGGGCAGAAAGGGAATGTAGGGAGATTAAGGGATTGCAAGCGCCTTATCCCTAATTTCCCTAAACTCCCTAAAAAAGGCTAATGGCCAAAGGCTAACAGCTAAAAGCTTTGAAGTAGTCGGTCGACGGTTGACGGTTGACAAAATAAAAACCGATTCTCTCCGCCAGAGAGAATCGGTTTTTATTTTATTGTTCCCGAGCCTATGAGTTCGTCCCCATCATACCACGCCGCAAATTGGCCTGCGGTGATACCCCTCTGTGGCTCGTCGAAGAGCAGGTAGGCTCCCTCCTCACACATATAGAGGGTGGCATCTTGAAGCGGTTGGCGGTAGCGGATGCGGGCCTTATAGCGACGTGGAGCATCGCCCACCATCATTCTCAAATCTTCCCTCACCCAATGTATCTCCTCGGGTGCAATGTGCAGCGCACGGCGCATAAGCCCGGGGTGGTTGTGGCCCTGACCAACATAGACAATGTTGCGTTCCACATCGGTAGCGATGACAAACAGAGGTAGTGCTGTGCCTCCAACACCCAAGCCGTGGCGTTGGCCTATGGTGTAGAAATGAGCTCCACCGTGAGTGCCCACCTTGCGCCCATTGGCCGGCTCATAGGTGTAGGGCAGAGCAAGCGTGGCAAGGTCGAGCCTCTCGGCCAACCCAATCTCCTCGCTCTCCGAACGATAGCCTTCCCAATCGGCTGCAATCTCCACAATACGCCCCTTGCGCGAGCGCAGTTTCTGTTGGAGGAATACGGGCAAATCCACCTTGCCCACAAAGCAGATACCCTGCGAGTCCTTCCTCTTGGCCGTAGCAAGATGTCGCTCGGTGGCAATCTCCCTCACCTGCGGTTTGAGCATATCGCCCACGGGGAACAGCGCGCGCGAGAGTTGCTCTTGGGATAGTTGGCAAAGGAAATAGCTTTGGTCCTTATTACCATCGGAGCCTGCCAGCAGTCGGTGTGTACCATCAGCGCAGTGTTCCACACGGCAGTAGTGGCCCGTAGCCACCCAATCGGCACCCAATTTGAGGGCCTCTTTGAGGAATACGTCAAACTTTATCTCCCTGTTACACAGCACGTCGGGGTTTGGTGTACGTCCCTTCTCATACTCGGAGAACATATAGTCAACCACTCTCTCCCTATACTGCTCGCTCAGGTCGACCATACGGAACGGAATGTCGAGCCTCTTGGCCACCAACTCGGCAAAGAGCCTATCGTCCTCCCAGGGGCACTCGCCACTGAGCGTACCCACCGTGTCGTGCCAATTGACCATAAAAAGTCCCACCACATCGTAGCCCTGCTCTTTCAGCAGCCACGCAGCCACCGATGAATCGACACCTCCGGAGAGTCCGACAACCACACGTTCCTTCTTCTGTTCCATCCGTTCTTGTTATTCTTTGCCACAAAGGTACACAAAAAAGCCGACTTGCAAATCGCAAGTCGGCTCTCACCACACACATATATTAAACTTTCAGTCGTAGAAAGTTGAATTTTCACCCCTATGTCCATTAAAGGCTATAAGGTGCTGGCGCAAGATTTGCCACATTGTCCACAATCTCGCCGGCATTGTTCCACCATTTGTAGCGGAACACCACCATCAAGTCGTGAGTAGTCTTGTGTCCATATCTTTCGAGCAGTTCGTTGCTCAACTTAAAGGAAGCCCACTGGTAGGAATAACTGCTATTATCGGAGGGTTGTTTGCTCACATCCTTACCCTTGTGGCAGATTTGCAACACGAGAGTATTGTCGGTAGAGGCACCCTCGCTGTCGTCATACACAAGCTCAAACTCGAAGTCAACACCCTCGGCATCCATTGTTACATAGACCATCTGGACATTGATGTATCCGCCACTGATTGCTGCCTGTATGGGGCTTACGGGAGTTTTGCCCAACTCGGCACGCGCATCCTCATCGAGCAATGAGAGCGACTCAACATCGTCCACCACCAATGGGTAAAACTCATTGATGCGGATGTTCATACTGTTCTGTGCATCGGCGTTACGTTTCAGCACCGAGTAGTTGAAGCACACCCTTCTCTTGTTCTCTTTTTCCAATTCGCCGGCAGCGCTATTAGCCACCTCCACGATGTTGAGCACTTCACCATAGTCGCCCTTGATGGTACGGGTTGTGGGATCCAACTCACCCAACGAGATGTAGCGATTTTGGCTCTCGTCCACTTCGAGCCAATCCGAACAAGCCACTGCGCCAAAAACCACGGCGGTCAAAAGTGCAATTTTGAAAATAATTTTCTTCATTGTTTCTATCTGTTTTTCTAACTCTCTCTTTTATCACTAACGGAACGTAAACCTCACACCAATCCTACACGTCAGGCTCAACGGATTCTCCGTACGGTAGTTGTCGGGGTGCGGTACGAGCGATTGCCAATAGGAGACTCCGGCCTCGCCATAGAGTCCTACGCCACCCCACAACATATAGTTGACACCCGCAGCAGCATCCAACGACAACTGCAAACCCGAAGTGTCGAGATCGGCCACAACATCCTTCTTGCTGTTGATAAAGAAGGTATCCTTTGCGCTCACACAGTGCTCAAAGGTTGCGCCCAACTTACCATACAGTCCCCACCTATCCTTGCCTGCAAAGCGGAACGAAGCACCCAGAGGAATACCCAAGTAGTGCATATCTCGCTTACAAACATAACTACTCATCTGTCCCTCGTTGTCGCTACGGGAGTAGAGGTGAGTATAGACAAGGCCCGTTTCCAAAGCCACCCAATCGGCCAGCGCATAGCTTGCCGTAAGACCCACCGACACAGGCATATAGTGTTTGAGCTGATTGTTTCTCTGGGGTGCCTTGAAGACATTGGAGCCCGACAAGCCCGCATCACCATAGGGAAGGCTGTGCTCATTGACAACCATCGAGCCGCTCGTAATGTTATGGAGAATCATATTACCCTGATTGAATCCCACGTTGGCAGCATAGAGCGACACCTCGGTTGGGTGAGCAAGGCCAAGCCTACGAGGCTCCTCGTCAAGACCCAATATGGCCCTCCAATAGGCCTCAATCTCCTCGTCGCTCTTGCGGGGATGGTTGGCTCGGGTGGCCTTATTAGAGGATGTGCGCTTTTTGGAGCCACGCACTTCGGTCCTCTGCTCGGTAGCAGGGCTAGACTCCTCGGCCTCAACCGTAGCCACAGCCACAAGGGTGTCTTCGGACACTGTTGCCACCCTCTTGACATCCACTTTGGGTGCAGGTACGTTGGCAACAATATCCTCCACCGTAGCCTCTTGCGCCACCAACTCCATAATGGGAGTGGTCTGAATTGTAGCCTCCACACTCTCCGCCAAAAGCACCTCTTGTGGAGCACCGTTATTCCTACCGACAAACAGTACCACGCCAAACAAAACCACCGCAGCAGCCACCGCCGAGAGGGCCCACCTCACTGCCGGTCTGCGCCACAAAGGAATCTTTGTTGCCACCTGTGGAGCAGCCACCTCCACCTGTGGAGCCACCTGCACATCGAGAAGGGTTGCCTCGATGCGATCGAACAGCCCCTCGGAAGGTTCCTCTCGAAACTCTCCAAGTCGCCCCATAAGGAGCTGTTCAAATTTATCACGCTTATCCTTCTCCATTGTTCTGTTTGTTCTTCTTCGTTATTCCAAGCCTTTCGGCCAATCGAGCTTTGGCCCTGATGTATTGCGAGCGACTTGTAACCTCGCTAATGCCCAACATTTGACCAATCTCTGCGTGGGTGTATCCCTCAACTGCATAGAGGTTTAGCACCGTTCTATATCCGTCGGGCAGTTCGTCGATGGCCCGTTTGAGTTCCTCGGTCGAGAGTCGTTCCAGAGCCTGCGGCCTCACCCCCTCTATCCTATTGGGTGGCAAATCGCCAATGTCCACATCTGCTCCGAGGTTGGACTTCCTACGCAAAAACGAGAGTGCTGCATTCACAAATATGCGCCTGCACCAAGCATCAAAAGGCCCCTCGCCTCTCCATTCGCCAATCTTGGTATAGAGCACCACAAAACCATCGTGCAGGATATCCTCGGCGGCAGCTCGCTCACTCACATACCTCCTCACTACGCCAAACATCAGTGGGGCGTAGTGTTGGTAGAGTGCCCTGCGAGCATCGTTGTCGCCTCTGCGACACCCCTCTATGATTTGCTCCTGTGTCAATGTCCTGTGTCATCTATTGTGTATGATGCACAACTCCCCCAAAAAGTTGCATCACACCATTGAAAAAAGTCTAACGTCTAACGACCATTCAATACAAACTCTATTTCCTTAAAGAGATAGGGCTTCACAAATCCCCCATCTTCGTGCTCAACCATCAACTCACCCGTGGGGCGCACATCCCTGATGGTTCCCCTGAATTGTTTACCATCGGGAAGCGCATAGGTGGAGGGCTTGTTGAGGCGGTAGAGTCGGGCCAGATAGTCGGTCTGCACACTCTGCGGTGCGCTTTTCAGTTGCTCAAACCTACGCTCCAACGCCTCGTAGAGGTCGCCAAAAACATCGTTTGTTCCCCTTCTCTCTCCCGTGAGCAGAGCAATGGATGTGGGATTGGGTATGCTCTCATCCCACTCGGTCTGATTGACATTCAGGCCAATGCCCACAATGGTACGGGCAAGGCGACCGGCCATACCGAGGTCGTGTTCGATGAGTATGCCACAAATCTTCTTATGTCCCACATAAATATCGTTGGGCCACTTGATATGGGCCTCCAAGCCGTAGCCTGCAAGGGTGTCCACCAACGCAAGGGCCACAGCTTCGGAGAGTAAAAACTGCTCTCGGGCAGCCAGAAAATCGGCTTCCCACACCAGCGAGAAGGTTAGATTTTCGCCCGCCTTGCTGCTCCAAGTGTTACCCCTCTGTCCCCTGCCTGCGGTCTGCTCCACCGCCACCACAGCGTCACCGTGTGCATAGCAGGGGTTCTTACACTCGGCATTGGTGGAGCCCATCTGTTTGAATACAAAAACTGCCATTGTTCAAATTGAAAATGGAAAATTGAAAATTGAAAATTTCCTCTGCTCCCAAACCTTCCTAACACTCCCTAACCTCTCGGGTATTAAAAAAGATACCCGAGAAAAGGGGTGGAAACATTTTGAATTGTCGGTTGACGGTCGACGGTCGACGGTCGACGTTATACCGACACGCCAAACTCACGGAGTGCGTCGTTCAGGGAGGTCTTCTTGTCGGTACTCTCCTTGCGCTGTCCGATGATGAGTGCACAGGTTACCTGATACTCTCCTGCGGGGTACTTACGAGTGTAGCTACCTGGGATAACCACCGAGCGAGGAGGCACATAACCCTTATACTCCACAGGCTCTGGGCCCGTAACGTCAATAATCTTCGTGGAGGCCGTAATCACAGTGTTGGCACCCAGCACCGCCTCACGGCCAATGTGTGCGCCCTCAACCACAATACACCTCGACCCGAGGAAGCAGTTGTCCTCAACAATCACGGGTGCCGCCTGCACAGGCTCCAACACACCACCAATGCCAACGCCACCACTCAGGTGTACACCCTTGCCAATCTGGGCACACGAGCCGACCGTGGCCCAAGTATCCACCATCGTACCGCTATCCACATAAGCTCCTATGTTGACATAGGAGGGCATCATAATCACACCCTTGGCCAGATAGGCACCATAGCGAGCCACAGCGTGGGGCACCACCCTCACACCAAGTTCCTTGTAGCCTCGTTTGAGGGGCAACTTGTCGTAAAATTCCAAATCGCCAGCGTGGGTGGTTGTCATCTCGTGGGTGGGGAAGTAGAGAATAACAGCCTTCTTAACCCACTCGTTCACCTGCCAAGTGCCGTCCTCCTTCGGCTCGGCCACTCGCAACTCGCCCTTATCAAGCAGAGCAACCACCTGTTCGATAGTGTCCAAAATCTCGGGTTCGTGGAGCAGATTTGCATCCTCCCACGCACGTTCAATCCTATTTTTCAGTTCAGTGTACATAACGCCTAAAATTAATATATTGTGCAAATATGCAAAAAATAGACGGGATTACCGCCCCTGATTCCGACCTTTTTCAAAATTGTACTATATTTGTAGCCTATTAAGGGAGAAAAACATTTTTTTATGAACAAAGAGAAAGCAATTTCAATGCCTTTGGAGGGCGTAAAGCGCCTCGATATGGCCCGCAAACCACGCAAGATTTCGTGGTGGTTGCGCCCCGTAATGTGGATAGCTTCGTTCCCCGTAACTTGGCTCCACCGTACACACATCAAAAAAATCGGTATGGAGGGAGTAAAAAGGCCCTACCTGCTGCTGTGTAACCACAACGCTTTCTACGACTTTATGGTCGCAGTGAAGGCTACCTTCCCCAACCACGCCTACTACATCGTAGCCATCGATGGCTTTGTGGGTATTGGTGGTCTGTTGTCGTGGCTGATGGCAAGGGTTGGATGTATCCCCAAACGTAAGTTCACCAACGACACCCGCCTTGTGCGCCAACTGCGTGGTGTGGCAGACCGCAAGAAAATCGTGGCCTTCTATCCCGAAGCACGTTACTCGTTGTGTGGCACCAACGCCATCCTGCCACCATCGTTGGGCAAGCTCGTCAAACTGCTCAAAATGCCCGTTGTAACCCTCATCACACAGGGTAACCACATCAACTCACCCTTCTGGCACACCGGCGACAGGCTTATCAAGACCACCGCAACGATGAAGAAAATCCTCGATGTGGAGGAGATTGAGAAGATGGACTACAACCAGATTATGGAGGTCATCGACAGGGAGTTTGTCTATGACGACTTCGCTTGGCAGAGGGACAACCAAATCCGTATGATTAAGAAAAATCGCGCCGAAGGACTCCACCGAGTGCTCTACCAATGCCCCCACTGCGGCAAGGAGTATCGTATGGCATCGGAGGGTGCCGAGGTGTGGTGTAAGGCGTGTGGCCACCGTTGGTATATGAACGAGTATGGTCAGTTGGAAGCCACCGAGGGCGAAACATACTTCTCGCACATCCCCGATTGGTATGAGTGGGAGAGGGAGAATGTGCGCAAGGAGGTAGAGGCCGGTACCTACGGTATCAAGATTAAGTCCGATGTGCGCTCGCTACCCAACCCCAAGAGGTTTATTGATGTGGGCGAGGGAGAGTTCACCCACGATATGACCGGTTTCCACCTTGTGGGCGAGTTTGACGGCGTGCAGTATGAGATGCAAATCCCCGCACAAGCCCGCTACTCGATTCACATCGAGTATGACTTCCGCAAGTGGCACCGTGATTGTATCGACCTGAGCACCCTCACGGACACAATGTTTGTATTCCCCCAGGGAGAGGACTTCTCCGTAACGAAGATGTCGCTTGCTTGTGAGGAGATGTACAAATTCTACAACAACAAGAGCGAAAACAAAAGCGAATAAATGAAAATCTACAAGTTTGGTGGAGCTTCCGTTAAGGAGGCCGCAGGTGTGAGAAATCTCGCAAACATTGCACGACAGACCGAGGGCAAACTGTTCATCGTGGTGTCGGCTATGGGCAAGACAACCAATGCGTTGGAGAAAATCGTGGACGCCTTTTGGGGTGGTCGCACGGGCGAAGCTGTGGTGGCAATGCAGGCTGTGGTGGACTACCACGCAGGCATCCTCGCCGACCTGTGGGGCGAGCCTCACCTGCCACAAAGGGTGAGGGCTTTCTATGAGGAGTTGGAGGAGATTATCACCATCGCCAACCCCGCAAGCAAGAGCTATGAGGAGTGGTACGACCGCATCGTCAGCTTCGGCGAGCTTATCTCCACCGCCATCGTAAGCGACTATCTCAACTACGACGGCATCGGTTGCGAGTGGCTCGATATGAGGCGTATGTTCCTCACCACCAATCGCTTCCGCGACGCAAACATCGACATTGAAGCATCCACCCCCAGACTACGCAAAGCGGTGGAGTTGGCCGGTGAGCGCATCGTCGTAGGTCAGGGTTTCATTGGCGCCACCGAGCAGGGCGCAACCACCACCATTGGTCGTGAAGGCTCCGACTACTCGGCTGCCGTAGCGGGCTACATCCTCGATGCCGAGAGCGTATCTATTTGGAAGGACGTGGAGGGCATCCTCAATGGCGACCCCAAGATTTTCGACAACGTAACCTACATCCCCGAACTCACCTATCTCGATGCTATCGAGTTGGCATACAGCGGTGCGCAGATTATCCACCCCAAGACTATCAAACCTCTTCAAAACAAGAACATTCCACTCTATGTGAGGTGCTTTGTCAACCCCTCGCTGCCGGGTAGTGTCATCAAGGAGAGTATCTCCAAACCCATCGATGTACCCATCCTCATTCTGAAAAAGAATCAGACGCTTTTGTCTATCAAACCCAAGGACTACTCGTTCATCTTGGAGGAGCGTATGGCAGAGATTTTCGCCATTATGGAGAAACGTAGGGCAAAGGTGCACTTGGTGCAGAACTCGGCAATCAGTATGGCTCTGTGTATCGACTCCTCACGCTACCTAACGGAGATTGTTGACGACCTCCACGAGAAGGGCTTTGAGGTTAAGTACAATACGGATATGGAGTTGCTGACCATTCGTGGTTACAAGGCAGAGGACATCCACAAATTTGCCGAGGACGAGAGTGTCTATATGACCCAGCGTTCACGCAAAGTGGTGCGCATCCTCAAAAAGAGTAATTAGCGAAGAGTAAGCAGTAATTGGAATTGCGCCGCAGGCACCTTAATTGTAGTGTGCCTGCGACGCATTTTTATTGCTCCTACTGCTTACGCACAAAAGAGTAAATCTTTTTCTTACTTCTTTGCAGGTATCTTTTTTAATACCCGTGCCTTACTGACCACTCCTCCCACTGAGTACTCCTCCCCTAAGTCTGGGGGATAGTGCCATCTTCTCTCGGGTATCTTTTTTAATACCCATGCCTTCCCGACCACTCCTCCCCTAAGCTAGGGGAGGTGCCCGAAGGGCGGAGAGGTCTGTTTTTTCGTCAACCGACAACCGTCAACTGACAACCGACAACCGACAACCGACAGCATACCCCTCAGTCGCTTTGCGACAGCTCCCCTACCTTAGGGGAGCAGCTTCCCCGTTCTGCCCTTTCTGCCCTTTCTGCCCTCAACTTCCATCCTTGCACACTCCTCCCCTACGAAAGGGGAGGTCGGGAGGGGTGGTCGTAATTGCGCTCGGCGGCCTCGCCGAGCAGTTCGAGCCCACCACAACGCACACCAACAAAAAAAGCGGAAGACCTTTTCAAGTCTTCCGCCTCTTCGGTGATTCGCCTGGGGCTCGAACCCAGGACCCCAGCATTAAAAGTGCTGTGCTCTACCAGCTGAGCTAGCGAATCAACACACGCTTTCAGTCCAAAAGCGGTGCAAAGATAAGGCAAATTTCTGTTTCTGCAAATTCTTTGCCCACTTTTTTACTCTACTACACCGATTATACCCACACAATAGGTACAAAAGGACACTCACTATCGCTGCTTGGTGCGGTAGGCGCAAGTGAATTTACCCTTCGACATTGCCGAGAGTTTGTTGCGCAGCAAGGTCTTACGGAGGTTACTCAATCGGTCCGTAAAGACATAGCCGTCCAAGTGGTCATACTCGTGCTGCACAATGCGTGCAGGCCACCCCGTGAGGTGCTCCTCGTGCTCCACAAAGTCGAGGTCGAAGTAGCGGATGGTTACCTCCTCGGGCCTATACACGTCCTCGTGGATGCCCGGCACCGAGAGGCAACCCTCATTCATCAGCACCTCCATATCGCTCTCCTCCACAATTTCGGGGTTGATACACACCCTCTTAAAGTCTTTGGCTGTGGGGTCCACGTCCTCAAAGGGGGTACCATCAGCCACAAAGAGCCTGATGTCCTTGCCAATCTGCGGAGCAGCAAGGCCCACGCCCTGCGATGCATACATCGTGGCGAACATATCCTCCACGAGTTTGTTGAGTTCGGGATAGTCCTTGTCTATCTCCACGCACTCCTTGCGCAGCACGCCCGAACCATAGAT
>JAGBGK010000025.1 GCA_017936005.1 Tidjanibacter sp. | reverse complement strand
GAAAATTATTCCCTAAACTCCTTAAATTCCCAAAACTCTCGGGTAACAAAAACGTTACCCAAGAACAGAAAGGGCAAGAAAGGGCAGAAAGGAAGGCCCTCCGAGGGCTCGGGTAACGTGTTACCCGTGAAGAGAAGCAAAAGAAAATAGAAAACTGCGCCAACGGCGCACCACAACTTTCAATTTTCCATTTTCAATTTTCAATTTCATAGACGATAGTCGGTTGACGGTTGACGGTCGACGTTAATTACCTACTTTTGGGTATTGACGGGAGGGCGAAGGAGTGTTAATTTTGCACTTTGTGCAAAATCGTTAGTAGCAAACCAATGAAACTATCGCAACTACATACCGGCCAAGAGGCCGTAATCATAAAGGTAGCCGGCCACGGAGGCTTCCGCAAGCGCATTATGGAGATGGGCTTTGTGCGTGGTCAGGTGGTGCGTTCCGAACAGAACTCGCCCCTCAACGACCCCGTGAAATACAACATTATGGGTTATGATGTATCCCTCCGTCGCAGCGAAGCCGCAATGATTGAGGTACTCCCCCGTGAGGAGGCCGACCTACACTTGGAGCCTGTGGGTGGCTTCGCCTGCAACAACGCCTGCGCGGGGTGCAGCATTGCCGACTGCGCACATCGTTCCACCGACACCCCACGCCGCAACGAGATAAACGTGGCACTCGTGGGCAACCCCAATAGTGGTAAGACCTCGCTCTTCAACGCCCTGTCGGGCAGTAGCGAGCACGTTGGTAATTACAGTGGTGTTACCGTGGATGCCAAGCGCACACGTTTCTCCTACAAGGGCTACCGCATAAACCTCACCGACCTGCCGGGCACCTATTCGCTCTCGGCCTACTCGCCCGAGGAGGTCTATGTACGTCGTCATCTCTATGAGCAGATGCCCGATGTGATTGTCAACGCAGTGGTTGCCAGCAACCTCGAACGCAACCTCTTCCTCACCACCGAACTCATCGACCTCAACCAGCGCACGGTGGTAGCCCTGAATATGTATGACGAGTTGCAGGCCGAGGGAGCGGTGCTGGACTACAAAGCCCTGGGTGCAATGGTTGGTATTCCGATGATACCCACCATAGCTAAAAATGGGTATGGACTCACGGAACTGCTGGACACCATCATCGAACTATTCGAGGGGCGCAACTCGGTGGCCCGCCACGTTCACATCAGTTATGGCGGCCACATTGAGGAGGCCATACGCACCCTCTCGGACGAGATACGCGCCACAGGCGAGGCTCCCAAGCAGTTTCCCATTCGCTATTGGGCCTTGAAAATGCTCGAAGGCGACAAGGAGGCTATGGGGTTGTTGAAGAAAGATTGTCCCTCCTACCCTCGCTGGGAGGAGTTGGCAAAGGGGTTATCCCAGAGGCTGACCAAGGTGTTGGGTGCCGATGTGGAGGGCGTACTCAATGACCGCAAGTATGGTTTCATTGCGGGTGCTTTGGAGGAGACACTCCAAGAGGGCAACGTGGACACCACTCGCCGCACACGCCGTATTGACCGTCTGGTGGCCAACAAATGGCTCGGCTTCCCTATATTCATCGCCATCGTATGGCTGATGTTCTACTCCACCTTCGCCCTCGGAGCCTATCCGCAGGAGTGGATTGAAAACGGATTTAATTGGTTGGGCGAGAGGCTGTGGGCCATTATGCCTGCTGGTGCGCTGAGGGATTTGGTGGTGAACGGCATCATCGGAGGTGTGGGTAGTGTGGCGGTATTCCTGCCCAATATTCTCATATTATACCTCTTCATCTCGCTAATGGAAGACTCGGGCTATATGGCTCGTGCAGCATTCATTATGGACCGCCTGATGCACCGTATGGGCCTACACGGCAAGTCGTTCATACCGCTCATTATGGGTTTCGGTTGCAACGTACCCGCCATTATGGCCGCACGCACCATCGAGAGCCGCAGCAGTAGGCTCATAACCATTTTGGTTACCCCCTTTATGTCGTGTAGCGCACGCCTACCCGTGTTCATCCTGCTGGCCGGCACCTTCTTCCCACGCCACGCCGCCACGGTGCTCATTGGGCTCTATTTGGGCGGTATGCTGGTGGCATTCCTCACCGCCAAGCTACTGCGCCTTGTGAAGTTCAAGAAGGACGAGACTCCCTTTGTTATGGAACTCCCGCCCTACCGTTGGCCCACCTTGCGTGCGACGCTGCAACATATGTGGGATAAGTGTGCACAGTATGTCCGCAAGATAGGTACCACCATCCTGCTGGCAACCGTTGTGATATGGTTCCTGAGTTACTTCCCGAGGCCCGCTGTGGAGTCCACAGTCGGAGAGATTGACACCACAAGCGAGTATGTGGCCGAGGCGAACGCTTCGGCAGAGCAGTTTGAGAACTCCTTTATGGGACGTATGGGTAAGGCTGTGGAGCCTGTGATGCGCCCGTTGGGATTGGATTGGAGGGCAAGTGCGGCACTCATCACAAGCATACCGGCCAAGGAGTTGGTTGTGAGCACAATGGCTGTGCTGTATGGTGGAGAGAACAGGGCTTCGCTGTCCGACAACATCATCACCCACAGCGGTTTCACTCCTCGCTCGGCCCTATCGTTTATGGTCTTTATCCTGCTCTTCTTCCCCTGCATTGCCACCCTTGCGACCATCAAGTCCGAGACTGGAAGCAGAGGTTGGATGTGGTTCACACTGCTCTACAACACAGCCATTGCGTGGCTGTTGGCGTGGGTGGTCTATATCATATAAGGGCTGAAAGGGAAAAAAGAGCAGAAAGCGCAGAATGGGCTGAAAGGGAAAAAAAGGAGGGATATTTAATAATCTCTACTGACCGTTAGTGTCGCTATGGTCGGCGCATCGCCTTGTGGTTGTGTACTCCGCACAACAAGCAACACCGCGCCCTCCACTTGTGGCACACGGCACAGTACCGTTGCACGACCACATCCGACGCCTTCGGTATCTCCAATATATTGGTTGCGTATGCTCACCCCCTGTGGCAAGCGGTCCCATCTGCGAAACCACTCCACCCTAACGCCATCCTCCTCGGGCACCACGCCTCTCATCTTACTAATGCGACATTCGTGGCGTTCCACAAGCTCTCCTGCGGCATTGTACCACTCAAAGTGTACACCACGCTCTGCTTGCGGTCTGCGCCACTCCACATCCAGCGACAACTGCCAACACTCGGCCCTCTTGTCGCCCAACTCAACACGCCACAATTTGCCCTCCTTGCGGAAAGGGTTGACACGCCTCAACACCACCTCCTCCCTACGGAGCGCACCTGCGGGAGTGGTCTGCACCACCCTCATACCTTTAACCACGCCCTCCACTTGCGATTCATCGGTGGTGTGGTACAACGCAATCTTTGCACAACGAGTCAGCGGGTGGGTGGTGAAATCAAACGCCCCCTCGCCCACGCCATCCAACGTGTGTGAGATGGTTGCAACAACTTCCCTTGCGTCGTCATAGAGTGTAGCCACAAGCCGTAGTGGAGCGGGAGTTGTCGTCCTCAACGCCTCCACATCATAGCACACCGAGTAGCCCGTGGAGGGTTGCACGACAATAAACTTCTGGAAGCCAAACAATCGGCCCTTGCGCTCGGAGTGTATGTTCATCACCACCGACGGCACTCCTCCCCTCTCCGAAGGCTCAAAGTGTGCTTCGCCCTTGTTGGCCACACGCATATTTGCCGATGAGAGAAGTAGCTCGTCACCACATCCATACAGCGAGTAGTTGTAGTGTTGACGAGGGTAGAGCTCGCTACCATCGGCCCTCTGCGCCCACAGGTGTAGCGAGGAGCCAAATAGCAAGGCACACAAAAGTAGAGCATATCGGACCCTCATTTTCGACCTCCTTTCTCGCCAAAGATGTCGTTATATTTGTAGGTTCCCTTCAATGGGGCCACCTTTTGCTGCTCTGTCTTCATTGTCTGAATCATCTGTGGTTCATAGGACTGCTGGGTGAGTTCCTCTGCCCACGCCTTGTAGGAGTTCAGCAGGTCGTTGTAAATCTCAGGATGGTCGGCACTCCTATCCACCATCTCGCCAGCATCCTCACGCAGGTTGAAAAGTCCCACACAACCCACCGTAGAGACCAATTTCCAATCGCCCTTCCTCACCGCAAAGTCGCCCTTCTCAAACGGATAGCCGAAGAGTTCGGGGGTGTTTTCCCTACTCCACCCCTCGCTTTCATATTCGGGCTCGTCGCCGTTGGTCCAACACAACACCTCGTGTGGTGCACCCACCTTCTTGCCTTGCAGATATGGAAGTAGATCTACTCCATCGTGGGCTTGTTGGGGAGCGATACCAGCCGCTGAAATGATGGTAGGAAGGAAGTCGAGGTTGACAACGGGCCTATTGAAGATGCGCCCTGCGGGTATCTCTCTGGGCCAACTGACAATCATAGGCACACGCAAACCACCCTCCGAGAGGGTGAACTTACCACCTCGACAGGTATTGTTCAACTGCCCATCGGTCTCTCCACCTCCGTTGTCGCTGGCAAAGATTATCAATGTGTTCTCCCCTATTCCATAGCCATCGAGTTTGTCAAGCAGTTGTCCCACAAAGTCGTCCAAAACCTCATACATAGCCCTCGAAGCCGTCAGTCCCCTCTCGTGGCCCAACTCGGCATACTTATCATAGAGCTCTCGCGACACCTGCAATGGGCGGTGGGAGCAGTGGTGGCATACATAGAGAAAGAATGGATGTTGATGGTTGGCATCCACAAAGTCGAGTGTGTGCTTGGCAATATCTGTGGTCAGATAGCCCGTATCGTAGGCCTCAATGGGAACTCCCTGATTGTAGATTGGCGCATAGCCCACGGCACCCCAAGTGTTGGTGCGTCCCGTGTCGGCCGACCAATAGTCGTGGGTGGAGTCGTGCCAATAGAATGTACGCTCGAAACCCCTGTTTTCGGGCCTTTGCCACTCAACAAACTCACCTCCTGCGTGCCACTTACCAATCATCGCCGTAGCATAGCCACCCTCGTGCATATACTCTCCGAGGGTCATCCCCTCTTGTGGCAGTCCTTGCACAGAGTCAACCTTATAGGCTCCGTTGTGTGCAGGATAGCACCCCGTCAGCAGGCCCACGCGAGAAGGAAGCGACATTGGCGCACTCGCATAGGCTTGGGTGCAGGTTACACCCCTCTCGGCCAGGCGTGCGATATTGGGAGTGTGTGCCACGGCAAGGTGTGGCATTGGGGATATATCGGCCGAGCCCATATCGTCGGTCATAATGACAATCACATTGGGGCGTTGTTGGGCATAGCACCCACCCACGCCTGTCAGCGCGGCCACTGCCACCAGAGAGCAATATTTGGTTGTCGGAGTCATTGCATTCTTACAAGCCACGATGGGCCAACACCCACGCTAATTTGTTATATGTATGATGTGCCCAACTACGCATACAGCGAGGCAAAGCAAGCAACACTTTCAACTTACGCAACCCCCTACGATAGTGTTCCGTGTATCCAAAGTTACGCACCACACTACGGCCAAACTCCTCGTCGCCTTTTGCGGTGAGCGTTAGTGCCTTACCTATGGCACACTTGGCAATAAACTCCCTGCGCCAATAGTTCTGCTCCTCGTCCCAAAGGGCCTCTTTGAGGAAGTCCTCCAAGCGGTAGGGTGTCTGCTCGGGGGTGTAGATTGAGGAGGAACGGTTGCTGGCAACCATAGAGTAAAGACACAAGGCCTTGGGCGAGAAGCACACCCCATAGCGAGAGGCCACCTTTATCCACATAAATTGGTCGCCACCCATCTTCATACCCTCGGGGAAGCCACCCAACTCCTCCACCACCCTACGAGAGAGCACTGTGGCGGAGGGAATGGTAACATAGGCATAAACACTCTCCCGCCAAAAGTTCTCCACGGGGCCTCTTGTGGTGAGTGTTTTGGCCCTCACCGTACCCGTGGGGCTAACAATATCAAAGGCTGTGGAGTAGATACCACAGTCGGGCCAGCGGTCAATCATTGCGGCCACCTCCTCCAAGAATTGTGGCTTCCACCCGTCGTCGGCATCCACCAGAGCAAACCAATCGCCGGTGGCCTCGGCCATAGCTCTGTTGCGTGCGGCACACTCGCCTGCGTTGGCCTGACGGATGAGCCTCACAAGGGGCGAGCCTATGGACTCCACAACCTTTGCAGAGGAGTCCGTAGAGCCGTCGTCAACCACCACAATCTCAACGGGTTGGAGCGTTTGGGCCAACACTGAGCGAATGGTAGCCTCCACCTCTTGTTCCTTGTTATAGAGGGGTATGATGACCGAAAAACGGGGTTTGGAGTTGCTATTCATAGGTCTGTTCGTTGTGGGTGTCGAATGATAGTTTCAGGGGAGCGTGGGTAATCTTCCACTCTTCTGGTATATCCTTAATAAGCACGGGATAGTGGTGGTGCAGGTAGGCTTCCAAATCTCGTGGAACGTGTATGGTGAGCCTTCCGAACGGGGCCTCCACACACTCTTTGGCCGACTCACGGGTCATCACATCCAACGGCAAGCGCACCACATTGACAAGCGTACACCCCTCGTCGCCATTAAACCACCCCATCTCACGGCACATCTTGCGGTGGAGCCACTCCCTTGTGGTGAGCCTATACAGCACCCCAAGTACCACCCTACTCACAAGGCTCTTGCGGTAGTAGAGCGACCTCTCTCGTGGAATCTCCCTGCGCCTCTGCCAGAAGGGATAGAGGCTGAACGCACTGATGAACCACGCACACTCGGCCCTATGGAATGCCTGCAACCTGCGCCCCGAGGGGATGCGGTCGAAGGGGAAGATGTCGATGAAAATACCGTGGTTTATGTCGCACCACTCAAAGCCCTCCTCCACAAAGAGGGTATCACGCTTACGTACCTTTGTCCAATAGAAGGGTGTGTTGGGCTCGGTGCGAAACTCCTGAATTTCAAACCCTTCACCCAACAGTGCAGGGCCTTCGGCGATGAATTTTTCGTAGTCCTCACGGAGCATACCGAAGTCGGCATCGTCGTCCCACGGGAGGATGTTTTGCCAGAAATGCACCCCGATAGCCGTGCCACCAATGCCGAAAAACTTTATGTCGAGCAGTCGGCACACACGACCAATCTCCTCGATAATCTCAAAGAGAGAGGAGTGCAAACGAGCGAGTATTTCGGGAGTGTATTTCATCGTGTCAACCGTCGACCGACAACCGTCGACCGACAATTTAAAATTCTAAAACTTATAATCGTAGAATACGCCCACAAAGTTGTTGGTACGTTTGGCGGTGATTATACCATAGAGTTCCTTGCCCACAATCGAAAGATTGAGGTGTTTGCTCTGGGTGTGGTCATAACGCCAATAGAACGAGAGGATATTGTTGCTGTTGATGTGCCACTTAAAGCCAACATTGCTACGCAAGCGGGTGGGATAGTAACCCACGGTGTAAGTATACGGATTGCGATTTGCCCCATCGGGCATCATCTTGCAGGTTGCGGGGTTGAGTATCAGGAATGATTCTATGTTGGCAAATGGCTCCAATTGCTCACTCGCACGATATGCCACCGCAACGTGGGCACGAGCCAACAACTCGGTGGCAGGCTTCACCACTCCATCCACCGCCACAGCCGAGAGATTGTCCTGCACACGAGTACCACCACGCAGGGTGATAGCCAAGCGGTCGATGCGGTGGGTGTAGATGACGTTCATATCATAGACCATCGTGTGTGCCTTGCTCGGAGTGTTGATGATATGCATCACCATAGGCGAGAGTGTGAGGTTGGGCTTCAGGTAGTAGTGCACCATCACACGCGAGTAGAGCTTTTGGAATTGGCTGATGTTGTTACCAAAATAGAGCTCCTCGCCCCACACCACGCCCCAACGGTCGGCCAACTTGCCCGACACCTGAAAACCGGAGTGCATTTGCAGGTCCTCCACGTGGCTTGTCCGATAGTATTGTGCAGAGGCTGTAAAAGTGGACGTAACCACCGCCACAACAACAGCACAAATGATGTATAATTTTTTCATTGCAATATTATTTTGTCAACCGACAACCGACGGCCGTCGACCGACTTTCTCAATTAAGAGTAATTAGTGAATATTTTAGGGATAGTAGTGAGTTACTTCTCAATTAACAAATTGCATCCCCTGATATCGGCACCCGTGATGCGTCCTTCGAGCGCAAAAGAGCCATCGGCCCACACTCGCCCCACATCCTGCGTCTGGATGAAAGCACACGAGTAGCGATTGGCAAGGTCGATAACATTCACCCCACCCCTCACTCCCTCGCCCACAAGCGAGAAGGGGTCATTGATATCCCTCGTCAGCACCCTCATCCACGGTGGCGTACGGAAAACTCCATTGCCGTCCGAATAGCCCTGTGAGGTGAGTTCGGCCATACCATACTCCGAGTGTATCCTCTCCACCCCAAAGGCCCCACACAGCACCCTATGCAGTTCGGCCTTCGGCAGTTCCTTACGCCTGCCCTTCATACCACCCGTCTCCATCACAATCGTATTGTGCAGCGGGCGGGCATACCTTTCGGCAAGGTCGAGGAGTGCGTAACTCACACCCAACAAAATCTTGGGCCTCGGGTCGGCCTCCAACACCTCCACAAGGTGGTCGTAGTCGTCAAGAAAGAAGCCCCCTCCGTAGCGACTAATGAGCCTGTCGGCCATATAGACAAGACTACTACCCTCCCTCTCCAAGTAGCACGGCAGGAGGGCATAGATGGGCATCCCCTCGTAGAACTGCTCATAGGCGGCCGTGAAGGTTGCCTCATAGTCGGCAAGGTGGGCCATATAGTGGCGCGAGGGGGTCATCCCCGTTGTTGCGCTACTTGTGAAGCACTTTTCGGCAGGCTGTGGGCCACAGTAGACCTTCTGGCTTTTGAATATCTCGATGGGCAAGCAGGGGATATCATCCACCCTCTTCACCTCGCTCGGCTCCACACCAATCAGTGCCAGATAGGTAGCATAGGGCAGGCAAGCACGGCTCTGGAATCGGAACAACTCCAAAGCCGCCTCGCTAAACTCCTCCGCAGTGCGGATGGCAAGTATCTCCTCAATGGTACGCATTGGTGGGCTTAATTGGTAGGCCTAATGTTTTATGCACCTACTCTTGTGCAAGCAAGAAACGCTCGCAGTCGATGGCAGCCACAGCACCCTTGCCTGCGGCCACGATACCCTGGCGGTAGTGGGGGTCCTGAACGTCGCCTGCGGCAAAGACACCCTCCACACTCGTACGGCTCGATGCGCCATCGGTGATAATATATCCCTCCTCGTTGAGTGCCAACTGACCGGCAAAGAGTTTGGTCTGTGGGGTGTGGCCGATGCCGAGGAAGAAGCCATCCACGGCAATATCCTCGGTGTGTCCGTCGGCGTGCAGTAGCCTTACGCCCGTAACACCGCTCTCGTCGCCCAAAATCTCCTGCGTGTTGCACAAGAAGTGAATCTCGATGTTCTCCATTGAGGCCACTTTGTCCTGCATAGCCTTCGAGGCGCGCAGATAGTCTTTGCGTACAATCATGTGCACCTTACGGCAGAGGCTTGCCAGATAGGTAGCCTCCTCGCAGGCGGTGTCGCCACCACCCACAACTGCCACATCCTTACGGCGGTAGAAGAAACCGTCGCAGGTTGCACACGCGCTCACGCCCATACCCCTGAACTTGGCCTCGCTGGGCAGTCCGAGATACTTGGCCGTAGCACCGGTGCAGATGATAACTGCCTCGGCCTCAATGGTGTCGGTATCGTTCACCACAGCCTTGAAGGGCCTCTGGGAGAGGTCGATGGAGGTAACCACTCCACCCCTCAGGTCGGCACCAAAGCGGGCTGCCTGACGGCGCATATCCTCCATCATCTGGGGGCCGCTAACGCCCTCGGGGTAGCCGGGGAAGTTCTCTACGTCGGTGGTTGTGGTGAGCTGACCTCCGGGCTCGAAGCCTTCGTAAACCACGGGGGCGAGGTTTGCCCTCGATGCGTAGATTGCTGCGGTGTAGCCGGCAGGGCCACTACCGATAATCAAACATTTGATGTGTTCCATAGTTTTGTTCTATTTCTATTTTTTTGTGTATATATTGTTTCTCATTCTGCGCTTACCACACACGCTCCCGCCCTTCGGATACCTCTCGTGTGGAGGGGGGGGGGAAACTTTATTATTCTCGAGTATCTTTTTTAATACCCGTGCCAAAGGCGCACCCTAATTTTCAATTTTCAATTTTCCATTTTCAATTCTAAAATAGGTAACGCCTGCAATTCTCAACCCTACAAATATAGTTCTATTTGTGGAAATAGTCAAACACCCTTTGTGCTTTTGCCTCGCCAATCTCCCTTGCGAGTGCCTCACGGGTTGCTTTTCGCACCTTTGCCACACTTCCAAAGGCTTTCAGGAGTGCCTCCACACTCTTGGGGCCAATACCCTCAATGTGTTCCAACTCGCTGGTTGTGAAGTCGGCCGAGCGTTTGTTGCGGTGGAATGTGATACCGAAGCGGTGAGCCTCATCCCTAATGTGTCGCACCACCTTCAAAGGCTCGCCCGTGCGGTCGAGATAGTATGGCTTGGGGTCATTAGGAAAGTATATCTCCTCCAATCTCTCGGCAAGGCCCACAATGGGCACTTTGCCCCACAGCCCCAACTCCTTCAACACCTCACACGCACTGGACAGTTGGCCCTTACCACCATCCACAATGATAAGGTCGGGCAACTCGCCACCCTCATTCATAACCCTCGTATAGCGGCGGGTGATGATTTCCCTCATCGTGGCGAAGTCGTCGGGGCCCACCACGGTCTTTACGTTAAAGTGGCGGTACTCCTTGCGTGAGGGCTTGCCATCACGAAAGACCACACACGCAGCCACAGGGTGAGTGCCCTGCAAGTTGGAGTTATCGAAGCACTCAATATAGCGTGGTTGTCGGTCCAGATAGAGTTCCCTTTGCAGTGCGGCCATAAGCCTCTCGGTGTGCCTTTCGGGGTTTTTGATCTCCATATTTTTGAGCCTTTCGGCGCGGAACATCACCGCCCCCTTGTGTGCAAATTCCAAGAGTTTGAGTTTGTCGCCCCTCTGTGGAACGGTAAACCTCACACCCTCAAACTCCTCGTCGGGCTCCACAGCTACGATGACCTCCCTTGCCAACCTTCCGTCGGCCACCTCGGGTATCATCTGGCGTATGGCTTGTGTGAGGATGGTTGACTTGTCGCTCTCGGCACCGAGGGTGAAGAGTGCCGTGCGGCTTGCCACCACCGTACCTCTGGCCACACGCACAAAGTTACAGTAGGCATCCAGGTCGTCCACCACCAGCGCAAAGACATCCACATCGCCCAGCGTGGGACTCACTATCACGCTCCTTGCCTCATACTTGGCCAGCGCATCGAGCCTGCGTTTGTAGGCTGCGGCCTTCTCGAAGTTGAGCACCTCGGCTGCGGCCTGCATCTTCTCCGTAAGGTAGTTCCTCGTGGGCCCGAGGTCACCTCGTAGGTGCTTTTTGACCATATCAATCGTGGCGGCATACTCCTCGGCTGTCTGGTGGCCCACACAAGGTGCCGAGCAGTTGCCGAGGTGGTATTCGAGGCACACCCTATACTTATTGTCCCTGATGTTCACCTCGTCAAGACTCAACTTGCAGGTGCGCAGCTGGTAAATCTCTTTGAGGCTTTCGAGCATAGCCCTCTGGGACATCACCGACGAGTAGGGGCCAAAGTAGGCCGAACCATCCCTCACCACACGCCTTGTCGATTCCACCCTCGGAAAAGGCTCGTTACGCACCACAATCCACGGGTAGGTCTTATCGTCCTTCAAAAGAATATTATACCTCGGTCGCAGGGTCTTAATAAGGGAGTTTTCGAGCAACAATGCGTCGTGTTCCGTTGGAGTGTCTATATGTTTGAGTGCCACAATCTTGGCCACCATCACACGCACCTTTGCGCTGTGTTTCTTGGAGTCCACAAAGTAGGAGCCCACACGGCGGCGGAGGTTGACCGCCTTACCCACATACATCACCCTGCCCGAAGCGTCAAAAAATTGATACACTCCGGGGGTGGTGGGCAGCAGCGACACTGCCTCTTTGAGTTGTGCTATGCGTTCTGCGGGCGTCATTGTTCTTCTCTGCTCTCTCAATATAGCACAATAGGGCATACCACGATGCCCTATTGTATTAAGTATAGATTTGGCCTACTCGGCTACCTCTTTCAGTTCGATACCCAGCTCCACAAGTTGTGCGGGATCGATAGTGGTGGGCGAATCCACCATCACATCCCTACCCTGATTGTTCTTCGGGAAGGCGATGTAGTCGCGGATGGAGTCGGAACCGCCAAAGAGCGAGCAGAACCTATCGAAACCAAAGGCGATACCTGCGTGGGGAGGTGCACCATAGCGGAAGGCGTTCATCAGGAAGCCAAACTGTGCCTCGGCCTGCTCGGCAGTGAAGCCCAGCAGTTTGAACATCTTCTGCTGCAACTCCCTATCGAAGATACGCACCGAGCCACCGCCGACCTCAACGCCGTTGCAAACGAAGTCGTAGGCGTTAGCACGCACCTTGCCGGGGTCGGAGTCCATAAACTCGATATCCTCGGGCTTGGGCGAAGTGAAGGGGTGGTGCATAGCATAGAAACGCTGTGTCTCCTCGTCCCATTCCAACAGCGGGAAGTCCACAACCCACAGAGGGGCAAACTTCTTGGGATCCCTCAGACCGAGCCTGTCGCCCATCTCCAAACGCAACACGTTGAGAGCCGAGAGGGTCTGTTTCTTCTCGCCTGCAAGGATGAGGATGAGGTCGCCAGCCTTTGCGCCACACTTCTCTGCCAAAGCGGAAAGTTCCTCGGGGGTGTAGAACTTGTCGATACTCGACTTAATACCACCCTCCTCGATGCGAATCCACACGAGGCCCTTAGCACCCACTTGGGGACGTTTCACAAACTCCGTCAGTCCATCAATCTGCTTGCGGGTGTAGCCTGCGCAGCCCTCAGCCACGATAGCACCCACATACTCTGCCGAGTCAAAGACCACAAAATCCTTGCCCTTCACATCGGCAGTGATGTCGTTGAACTCCATACCGAAACGGATATCGGGCTTGTCGGAGCCATATTTCTCCATCGCTACACTCCAAGGCATACGGGGGAAGTCGTAGGCAATCTCCACACCCAGCACCTCCTTGAAGAGCGTCTTGGCAAACCTCTCAAACACATTCAACACATCCTCCTGCTCCACAAAAGCCATCTCGCAGTCAATCTGTGTAAACTCGGGCTGGCGGTCTGCACGAAGGTCCTCATCGCGGAAGCAACGCACAATCTGGAAATAGCGGTCGTAGCCTGCTACCATCAGAAGCTGTTTGAATGTCTGGGGGCTCTGGGGCAGTGCATAGAACTTGCCGGGGTTGAGCCTCGAAGGAACAAGGAAGTCCCTCGCACCCTCGGGAGTGGAGTTAATCATATAGGGAGTCTCAATCTCCATAAAGTTCTCTCCGTCGAGGAAGTTGCGGGTAACCTGTGCCATACGGTGGCGCAGCATCAGAGCGTTTTTCAGGGGGTTACGCCTCAAGTCAAGGTAGCGGTAGCGCATCCTCAACTCGTCGCCACCATCGGAGTTATCCTCAATGGTGAAGGGAGGGGTGTCGGCTGCATTGAGCACCTTCAAACTGCTCACACCAATCTCGATGTCGCCTGTGGGCATCTTGGGGTTTTTGCTCGAACGCTCCAACACGGTACCGGTTGCTTGGAGCACATACTCCCTACCGAGCGATTGTGCAATCTGCTTACACTCCTCGGAGGAGTTGTCGTCCACCACCAGCTGGGTGATACCATAGCGGTCGCGAAGGTCAATAAAAGTCATTGCGCCGAGGTTGCGCACCTTTTGCACCCAACCGGCAAGAGTTACCTGCTGGGAGAGGTTTTCGAGGCGAAGTTCGCCACAAGTGTTTGTTCTGTACATATTGTATTGCTTGTGTTTATATATTTTTGTATTTTTGCATCCACACCAAAAATCTTTCAAAGGTACAAAAAAAGTATGGACGTAGAATACAATATGGACCATTTTTTTATGCAACGTGCTATTTCGGAGGCAAAAATAGCCTTCGAGCAGGGCGAAGTACCCATCGGAGCCGTTGTTGAATGTGGTGGCAGGATTGTCGGCAAGGGCCACAATCTGGTCGAAACACTCGGCGATGCCACCGCCCACGCAGAGATGCAGGCCATCACCGCAGCTATGAACACCCTCGGAGGCAAGTACCTCACCGAGTGTACACTCTATGTTACGGTGGAGCCTTGTGTGATGTGTGCGGGTGCGCTCGCGTGGAGCCAAATCGGCCGCGTTGTCTACGGTACCGACGAACCCAAAAAGGGTTACACCACCATCCCACACCCACTACTCCACCCCAAAACCAAAGTCGAAAAAGGCGTTATGGAAGAGGAGTGCAGAACTCTGATGGAAGATTTTTTCAAAAAACTACGCCGATAAATTTGCTAACATTTGACAAAAACGCTACTTTTGTGGTTTGAGGGCATTTTGTTTCCGAAACAAATAGTATTAACGAACATAAAAACACAGAAAAAATGAAAATCAAATCGCTTGTTATTGCTCTGGCAGCAGTGTTGGTGAGCGCAACCGCACTCGCACAAGACCCCGTAATCGAGGCAACAAAGATGTACAACGAGGGCGTTGTTCTCTTCAAAGCAAAGAACTATGCCGAGGCACTCCCCATCCTCGAAAAAACCATCGAGGCTGCTATGGATGCCGACGCTATGGACCTTGTTGAGAAAGCACAGAAACTCATTCCCACCTGCTACTTCCAGACCGGCTTGACACAGATGAAAAGTGGCGACACCGATGGTGCTCTCGCCAACCTGAACAAAGCAAACGAAGTGGCCCTGCTGTATAGCAACGCAAGTGTTGCTCGCAACGCAAAGAACGCTATCTCGCAGGTTTACAGGGTTAAAGGTGCAAACGCTTTCAACAGCAAAGACTACGCAACCGCTGTTGTTGATTTCGCAAAAGGCTATGAGGTAAACCCCCAGGACACCAAACTCGCTCTCAACCTCGCAATGAGCTACTGCGAATTGAAAGACTTTGAGAACGGCGTGAAGGTTTACACCGACATCATCGCACTCGAAAAACGCCACAGCCGCTTTGCCGAGCCCGCAGCAGAAGCAAAACAGGCTCTCTCCAACTATCTGCTTGTGAAAGCACAGGAGGAGAATACCGCAGGAGACAAAGAGGCTGCCTATGCTACCCTCGAAACTCTCATCAATGCTGACCCCGCAAATGCAGCTAACCAGATGCACCGCCTGCAGATGGCTGCCGCAAATGAGGATTGGGACAACGTGATTGCTTGGAGCGAGCTCGCTGCTGCAATTCAGGCTACCCCCGAGGCTCAGAGCGATGTTTACTACCTCCTCGCAGTTGCACTCGACAGCAAGAACGAGAACGTTGCCGCAGTTGAGGCTTACAAGAAAGTTGTTGCAGGCGACAAATTGGAGCCCGCAACCAAACGTGCAAAAGAGCTTCAGGACTTCATCAAAGCCGAGAAAGAGGCTGCAAAATAGTTTGCACAACAAAACAATATTCGGAGGCACTCCAAGAAATTGGGGTGCCTCTTTTAATAAGCAACATTATGAAGAAGATAGGTTTGTTTTTGTGGGCTCTAATGCTCACAACCACCACCCTCTATTCACAAGAAAAAACCAACCCTAATGCGGTAAAGATAACCTTCCTATCGTGGGGTAGCGGTAGCACCAAAGTATCCTATGAAAGGGCATTACCGACCATACAACAGAGTGCCGAGATTTGCGCAAGCCTCATCGGAGCGGGCTACGATAAGTACCACAACAACCCACTTGGTTTCACACTCCGTTATGGCCATAAGTTCTTCGTTGGCAACTACTCTGCCGAACGCCCCCTGGACGGCTTCTATCTACGCCCCGAGGCTATTTATAGCAACTACACCTACGACTCTGCAACCACCCACGAGAGGACACGCGCGGAGATGTTGGCCCTACTCGCCACCGCCGGCTACCAATATACCTTTGGGCGCTTTTTGGTGGACGGCTGGGTTGGTGGAGGCTATGCTCTGGGGACTCCTGCCGACACGGGCTACCACCACGGTTTCCAACTCTGGAATTGGTTTGGCACCCGCAACGACAACATCGCACTCTCATTCAGCATCCGCCTCGGTTGGTGCTTCTAATAAAAAATAGGCTCGGAAATTCCGAGCCTATTTTTTTTGTCTACCGTCGACCGACAACCGTCAACCGACTACCGACAACCGTCAACCGTCAACCGTCAACCGACAGCATACCCCTCAGTCGCTTTGCGACAGCTCCTGCTCGGCGAGGCCGCCGAGCACAATTTCGACCACCCCTCCCGACCTCCCCTTTCGTAGGGGAGGAGCAACTTAGGGGAGCAGTTTTCCCTTCCTGCCTTTTCTGCCCTTTCTTGCCCTTAAACAGACCTCTCTGGTGCTGCGCACCATCTCCCCTAACTTAGGGGAGAGAAACAGACGCCCCGCTGCTACGCAGCCTGTTTTGTATTGTTGGGAATGATATTACCCAATATCAATCAGCGGTAAAAAGCAACTTTTGGGGTGGCTAATTTTGTGCAAGCGTCAGAATGACGCTTTCCCCATTTTGGTTGCGGTGCTACCCAACACCATTCCGCCCTAAAAAAACGCATATAACGGGATGAATGCAAGGCACATAAGAAAACCACCTCCGCAGTTTACTTTCGTAAATGAGGAGGTGGTTTATCGCAATGTAACGCAGCAGTCGCCCGCTATATGCGTTTTTTAGAATTTGTAGCAAACCGATACCTGAGCACGGCCAACAGGCTTGAACACCCATTTGTCGTGAGCCTCAGTAGTACCAAGACCACCACCGATACCGATGTTGGTGTCGATACCCCAGTAGGTGCTCAACTTGAAGTAGTAACCGTAGCTTACGCCAAGACCTGCAACCTTAACGTTGTCATAGATATCATCAGCAATACCGAAAGGAATGTTGCCACCTTTACCATAACGTGCAATCTCACCGAAAGCACCAAAGTGGTGGCCATTGAATGCTTTGCAGAGGTAGTAGCGGCCCTCAGCAACAGCGCTCCAACCATTGAGGTACAAACCCTCGCCACCATTCTTCCAGGGCGAGAAGATGGTACCCATACCGGACAACTCAACGGTCCACTGGGGAGCTACCGAAAACTCAGCAGCCAAGTTAACACTACCGATACCCAAAGCGAGGGCGTTCGATTTGAGAGCACAAACCTGTGCGTTAGAAACAGTTACGGCTGCAAAAAGCGACAAAGCCAAAACTACTAACTTCTTCATACTTAATGATTTATTTAATTAAACATATATAAATTTCTGCATTGTGTGCACAATTGACTTCGTAAAGGTAGTAATTTTTTCTTTATGCGAAACAAAAACCATAAAAAATTTTATTTTTTTCTCCATTGAAGATCAAATATATGGTTGCCTGCTTGCAACCATACGAGTTATTACAGCACAATAAATTTCTATTGTGAGGTACAAAAATGGTGCTCATTTTTGCCATTCTAAAAAATAATAGGTGAAAAAATTTGCAGATTGGAGAAATCTGCTTATCTTTGCCCTGCTTTTTAAGTCAAGCACGGAGAGATGGGTGAGTGGCTTAAACCAACAGTTTGCTAAACTGTCGTACGGGATTACTGTACCGGGG
>JAGBGK010000024.1 GCA_017936005.1 Tidjanibacter sp. | reverse complement strand
CGGCGGCCTCGCCGAGCAGGAGGTCGGGAGGGGTGGTCGAAATTGCGCTCGGCGGCCTCGCCGAGCAGGAGGTCGTGAGGGGTGGCCGAAATTGCGCTCGGCGGCCTCGCCGAGCAGGAGGTCGGGAGGGGTGGTCGAAATTGCGCTCGGCGGCCTCGCCGAGCAGGAGAGGTGGTGTGCAGCACCGGAGAGGTCTGTTTGTCTTGCCACGACTGCCGCATTCGTTATAATTTTCATATGCTAGGCAGGCGGTTGGCATCTACCGCTTGTTTAATCACAACCGCCACCCCCAAAAGAGGTGGCGGTTGACGATTGTTATGCGGGCTTAAAATCACTTTTGGGTGCACCGCAGATGGGGCATTTCCAATTCGGTGGTAGTTGCTCAAAGGGAGTCCCTTCGGGGATTCCGTGCCGAATGTCGCCCACCTGTGGGTCATAGACATAGTTGCACTTTTTGCAGTGCCATTTACGCATTGATTTTTCTTTCATAATGTTGTAGGGTAAAGGTTGGTTAAACGCTCAACACCACAACAACTTTTGGGCCAAATTGACAATACTTGTTGGTATAAATAGTCTTCATTTTATTTTTTAACCCTAATGACACACAGATTGTTGATTTTTTTTATAACTTTGCCCCGAGTGTATCTTAAAACGATTTAATTAAAGCAGTAATTTATTCACTTAAAATTAATAACAATCATTATTATTCAATGAAAAGGAAAACCTATTTGATGCCTCTTGTTGAACAGTCAGAGGTGTTGGTGGAGGCCGGCATTGCTGTGTCGGATTTCGCCGCAATGGACAACATTATTTTAGACATGGAGGAGGGCTCCGAGTGGGGTGCTCTTGAGTAGTAACCAAAAAAACGAGAAAAAAGATGAAAAACATTTGGAAAATCGCATTGTTGGCTGCTGCTCTGATGACATCGTGCACCCAGCCTAGTATCGACGAAGTAACCCCCGAACAGGGCGGTGTAACCGGCGAGGAGATTCAATTCTACACCGTGGGCGACGACAGCCGTACCACCTATTTCGAGGGCGAAGGCCTCGGCATCCACTGGGAGGAGGGCGACCAGATTGCAGTGCGTCGTTACGACGCAGCTATCACTTCCGATCTCCGTCAGCGTGCCAACTATAAGGCTGACAATTCGGGAGCAACAACCACCTTTACTCGATCTTCGAGTGACACTTGGCCACTCATTAGTTGGCTTGAAGACAAAGATACATACATCGCAGCATACTATCCCTCGACCAACAATGCAGGTATCAACAATATTGATATCTACCTGTCTAGTGCACAAACTCAGGCTACAGCTGGTGACCACTCTCACATTGGCGATCTTATGTATATGAAGTCGGAGCCTCAGGTGTTTGCTCCCGACAACCACCCTTCGAAGGTTGAGTTGAAGTTCAAAAACCTCTACTCCGTAATTGAGCTTACCCTGAAATCAACTGTTAGCAACAAGAAAGTTTCGAAGGTTGAACTCATTTCGAGCAACACCCCTCTTACTATTAGTGATAAAGGTAATATCAACTTGAATACAAGCTTTGCAGATGATATTGCCAATGGCTTGAAATTCAACACTTCCAAGACAACCTTCGCAAAAACATGCACCCTCACCATCACCGAGCCCGCATTGCTGGATGCCGATGGTGAGAAGTTTTACTTTGTTGTACTTCCCGGCAATCACGCAGCTGGTGAGTTGACTATTCGCACCTCCTGTGAGGACGGTAGCTTTGTTGAAACCGCAATGGGTGCTATCAACTTCGAGATGAATAAGGTTTATCGCCCTGTTTTGGCTTTGAATGATTTTGAGACCAAGACCATTGCTGATATTAAACACATCTTTAGCGACTTTGATGCCGTAACATATCAGGAGCCTATGGTCGTTGCAGAAGGTGTTAGTCCTATCTTGGGCCGTGAGTACAAAATGTTCAACTATCCCACTAATCTGATAGGTTGTCAGATTGCAACAATTCAGTATACACAGTATCCTACTTGCAATCGCATCCAAGCACTCAATGATGGCTATGTTTATATAATGACCGGTAGTACTGATATGACCACAAAAAGCCACGAGGCGATTATTGCCGAGGGATGGACTGCCGTGACGAATGTTGTAAACAGTGGTGATAAAGTTGCTGATGCCGGCAATGTATATTATGGTGCTTCAGAGGGCACTGCATCTGGTAATATGGTTATTTATGAACGCAAGATGGTTGCCGGCGAGGAGTATGACTTCTTGAGATTGTGTGACATCTTGACCAAGTTCCAGGGTATTCGCCCCATTGCAAAGAGTATTACCAACGAGATTTGCAACGAGATTGCATTCGACTTCACATCGACACCCTCTGGTTGGACCTCGCAAGGCACTTTTGTAAACGTTCTTGCAAATCCTATCAAAGGTGATATTGTGTATAAGGTTACCGCAACTGCAAGTTATACTTTGAATTGCTCCTACACTATGGATGGCGAGACCTACACGGGTAGTATTGCACACTCTACGGGTGGTTACTTGTTGATGCACATTCGTGGTTCAAAGAAAGAGTCGGTGGGTATGCCTGCAATAGAGGGTTACAAGTTGACCAAAGTGACCTTTACTCAGTCCTCGTCAGGCAATAGCTCTAACGTGGTTATGTCTTCCACCGCTGCACCGGAGGAGATTGTGGCTGTAAGTAATAGTGTTAAACCTGCAAAAGGAGCAAGTGCTACCATGGAGCTTGAGAATCCTGCTGCAAACACCTCTTACTATTTCTACGGAACAACAACTAACAACGACATTCCTCGTCCTACCAAGATAGTTCTCACCTATGAGAAAGCCGAGTAGGCGATAAGGACACATTCAATGCAAAATCCCTGCTTCGTGTGCGAAGCAGGGGTTTTTGTTTGTTTATTCTTGTAGGGAGATTGTGTGATTACCAGATTCTCCAACGACCACAGTTGTTGTCGGTGGACCATTGGACTTGCCAGGCTCGTCCAAAGATTGTGTCCAAGAGGACAAAGTTGTAGCGGTTCCCCGTTGGATACAACTCAAACCTACCAATAATCTTCCAATTCTCATCCTCCTCAACAGCATCACATACAGAGTACTCAAATCTACTATTATCATTGTCTATTCCTATCTGCAATGCGGAGACTCTGCCTGTCGCCGTGTCTAATTTGAGGTTGTTGTAGATATTCTCTGTGCGGTAGACCTTATATCTACCCACCTCATCTCGAAGGCCAACCAAACCTTCCCTTAACGCGTGAACCTCCTCGCCTAAACTGACAAGCAGACTATCTCGCTGGGTGTCGGTTAATTTTTGGGTTGGGGCAGTTTGGGCAGATGAAATCATTGCAACCAAAATAAAAAGAGCGGTTGAGAGTAGTTTTTTCATGGTTTATTTTGTTTTAAGAGTTGAAATAATTGGAGGAATGTAAGCCATTCCCTCTACAAATGTAGGAAATAAAAATCGAGAGCTCCCAATGAATTAGGCGCAAATAGTGCACGTGAGATGTTTTTGACAGACGGATGTCAAGCCGATTTTGAGTTGAGAGGCGTTGTGAAATGGTTAGAAAAACAAAGGCCGAGAGTTGAAACCCTCGGCCTTTGTGGCAATCTATGTGGATAGACTATTTCTCCAACTTGGGACCGGCAGCAACAAGTGCTTTACCCTCCTCGTTGGTGGTGAACTTCGAGAAGTTCTTGATGAACCTACCAGCCAAATCCTCTGCCTTCACAGTCCACTCAGCCTCAGCAGCGTAGGTGTCGCGAGGATCCAAAATTGCGGGGTCAACGCCGGGCAACTCGGTGGGTACGGTGAAATCGAAGTAGGGGATCTGTTTGGTGGGAGCGTTGTCAATCGAGCCGTCGAGGATAGCGTCGATGATGCCACGGGTATCCTTAATCGAGATACGCTTGCCGGTACCATTCCAACCGGTGTTCACGAGGTAGGCGGTAGCGCCCGAAGCCTGCATACGTTTTACGAGCTCCTCGCCGTATTTGGTGGGGTGCAACGAAAGGAATGCTGCACCAAAGCAAGCCGAGAAGGTGGGAGTGGGCTCGGTGATACCGCGCTCTGTACCTGCGAGTTTCGAAGTGAAGCCGGAGAGGAAGTAGTATTTGGTCTGCTCCGGAGTCAGGATAGAAACGGGAGGAAGCACGCCGAATGCGTCAGCTGAAAGGAAGATAACGTTCTTTGCAGCGGGGCCGTGGCTTCCCGGGGCAATTTTCTCGATGTGGTCGATAGGATAAGAAACGCGGGT
>JAGBGK010000002.1 GCA_017936005.1 Tidjanibacter sp. | reverse complement strand
ATCCCCAAGAGCCTTGAAGGCTACTATCAAGAAACGGGCCGTGCGGGCCGTGATGGTGGCGAGGGTAGGTGTATTACCTTTTATAGTTATAAGGACATCCAGAAGTTGGAGAAGTTTATGCAGGGTAAGCCTGTGGCCGAGCAGGAGATTGGCCGACTGTTGTTGCTCGAAACGGTCTCCTATGCCGAGAGCTCCATCTGCCGTCGCAAGTCGCTGCTGCACTACTTCGGCGAGGAGTATGGCGAGGAGAACTGCGGAGCTTGCGACAACTGCCTCAATCCCAAACCAAAGATTAACGCCCAGAAGGCTATGTGTACCGTTTTGGAGGTGCTGGAAGGTGTTGGTGGTAAGTTCAAGAGCGACTATATAGTGTCGCTACTTTTGGGCCGTAACAATGCACTGATTAAGTCCTATAACCACCACAAGAGCGAGTGGTTTGGCATTGGTGCCGAGCAGGACGATAAGTTCTGGGGTGCCGTTATTCGCAAGGGACAGATTGAGGGCCTCATCGATAAGAACATCGAAAACTATGGTCTGCTATCCATCAGTCCCAAAGGTGAGTCCTACCTCGATAAACCCTATGCTGTGACCGTAACCCTCGACCACAACTACGACGAGATGCAGGAGGAGGATGCCATTGCTGCCAATCTGGGTAAGGGCGGTGGTGCTGCCGACGAGGAGCTCTTCGCTATGCTGAAAGACCTCCGTCGTAAGGTTGCCAAACGCCACGACCTGCCTCCGTTTGTGATCTTCCAAGACCCCTCGTTGGAGGATATGTCGGTGCAGTACCCCATAACCATCGAGGAGTTGCAGAACATCAGTGGTGTGGGTGCCGGCAAGGCGAAGAAGTTTGGCGAGGACTTCGTGAAGCTCATCAAGGCCTATGTTGAGGAGAAGGAGATTATCCGCCCGCAGGATATGGTCGTCAAGAGTGTGGTCAACAAGAGTGGCAACAAGGTGTTCATCATCCAGAGCATCGACCGTAAGATGGACTTTGAGGACATTGCGGGGGCCAAGCATATGGAGATGGACGAACTGCTGAGCGAGATAGAGTCTATTGTCTATTCGGGTACCAAGCTGAATATCAACTACTACATCGACCAGGTGGTTGATGAGGATAAGGCCGAGGATATATACCTATATTTTAAGGAGGATGCCGAGAGCGATAGCCTTGATGAAGCGTTGGAAGAACTTGGTGGCGACTACACCGAGGAGGAGATTCGTTTGGTGCGTATCAAGTTCCTATGCGAACAAGGCAACTAAAAAACGCAGAATGCTAAAAAACGCAGATTGCGGGTGAATTTTGCACCAAAATTCAGAGAGCGAGTTCCTCACCTACGTCGGTAGGCTGCGGACTCGCTCCTTCTTTTGGCACAAAATTCCCCTCGCACTTTGCGTTTTTTTTAACGTCAACCGTCAACCGTCTACCGTCAACCGTCTGCATACCCCTCAGTCGCTTTGCGACAGCTCCCCTACCTTAGGGGAGCAGCGGGGGCGTCTGTCATTCTCCCCTAAGTTAGGGGAGATGGTGCATAGCACCAGAGAGGTCTGTTAATTTTCAATTTTCCATTTTCCATTTTCAATTTTAATAGGTACTTTTGTCCCTTGAAATCCAATATATAGGAATAATGGCAATGAAGCGATATAATAACAAAGGTAAGGGCGGCTCGCATCGCCCTGTACGTTCGGGCGACCCCAATTATGTGAAGCCCAAGAAGGCTCTTGGTCAGCACTTTCTTACCGATATGAACATTGCGCGCGCCATTGCCGACGCTATGAGCGAGGGCGGTGATGTGTTGGAGGTGGGATGCGGTACGGGCGTACTCACCCAATTTCTGCTCGCAAGAGAGGACATCACCACTTGGGGTGCCGAGGTGGATGGCGAGAGTGTGGCCTATCTCCACACCCACTATCCTGCCTTCACTCCACGCCTTATCTTTGGCGACTTCCTCAATATGCCCCTCGATGAGATGTTCCCTAATGGACTGAAAGTCATCGGCAACTTCCCCTATAATATCTCCTCGCAGATATTCTTCAAGGTGCTGGACTACAAGGATTTGATTCCGGAGGTGGTCGGTATGGTACAGAGGGAGGTGGCGCTGAGGATTGCATCTCCTGCGGGCAATAGGGACTACGGCATATTGAGCGTGCTGATGCAGGCGTGGTACGACATTGAGTACCTCTTCACGGTGCACGAAAATGTGTTCAATCCGCCCCCGAAGGTGAAGAGTGCGGTGGTGCGTATGAAGCGTAACGGAGTGAAGGAGTTGGGGTGCGATGAGGCCCTGTTTGCGAAGGTCGTTAAGGCGGCATTCAGCCAGAGGCGCAAGATGCTGAAAACCCCCTTGAAGGCGACCTTTGGCGACTTTGGTGGTGCGGAACACGACTTTTTCTCGCTGCGTGCCGAGGCTCTCTCGGTGCAGGATTACATCGCCCTCACGAATTGGGTTGCGGAGCACATATAGAAAATAGGAAGGGGCCGAAAGCCCCTTTTTATTTTTTTCTGCCCTTTCTGCTCTCTCTATTTAATTTGGCTCGGAATTTGCGCAATGGTTTTGGTGTATGTTTTTTATTGTTTACCAAAACCGAAGAAAGATTATGCGTAAGAATTTAGTGCGGGCGGTGATTGCCTTGGCAACCATCGCCGTTATGGGTGGGGTGTGTCTTTATGTTAGCAGTTGCTCGCCACAGAGAAAGTGGAACGAGGAGCAGCGCAGGGAGGCACGGGAAATGCTGCGTGCGTGGCGAGAGATTGCCTACCTCAATGCCCTCACCGAGGCAGAGTTTGACCTGTTTAGTGCCGAGGTTGCCGATGTGTTGGAAGAGCGCTGGCCCTCATATGTGGAGTTCATCGAGATGCCTATGGTGGACGATAGTGTGGAGGTGGTCGTTGTGGCAACCATTGTGAGCGACATCAAGGCCAATGCGAGCAATATGCGTCGCCTATTTCCCTACGACACGCTTGTGAGCGCAGGGGTGCTGCCCGAGGGCCTCACTGCCCACCAGCAGAAGGAGTATTATATGTGCCTTGCCAATGGTGTAACCAACGTGTTCGGCTCGGTGCAGAACTTTGTGTGGGGAGCCATCAACTCCTCGCTCGACGACGTGGTCATCGCACATATGTTGAGGGACTGCGCCGTTCCATTCTGGGAGTAGAGAGTTGGGAATTCAAAATTCAAAATTCAAAATGGTGTTTACCTAAATTCCCTAACCTCCCTATGAAAAAAGCGATGCAACTGCATCGCTTTTTTTAGTGTTATTTTGTTGCCACATAGAGCAAATCGAAACACCTCTCGTGGACGGGGACGATGGCGTAGTCCTCCATTGTGATACCCTCCGTGAGAGTGGTGTTTTGCTTGTGTAACCTACGGCGATTGAGGCGGTTGAGGATGTCGTAGGGGATTTGCAGTACCCACCTCGGCAGGCGGTGCTGGAAGTCCAAAATGTCCCAACGGGTGATGCGCTCCACACCTTTGCGGTTGCCTTCGTAGTACTCCCACACCTTCTCGTTACCCTCCACGCCAAGAGCCTCTACCTCTCTGAATGCTCCACCCAGCAGAGCGGTAAACTCCTCGGCGGTGTACTCCCTAACGTGCCACGGATTGCGAGTGAGCGACATCGGGCGGTTGGGGGTTGAGCAGATGAAAAGGCCACCCTTTTTGAGCACCCTCGCCACTTCGGCCACAAACTCCGCATCCCTCTTGATGTGCTCAATCACTTGGAACGAAATGACACAATCGATGCTCCCATCGGCAATGCCTGCAAGTGGGGGTACGGTCATCTGTCGGAACTCCACATTGGGGTGGACGGTGAGAAGCTCCGAGGAGGGGGTGTGTTTGTCGATGGTGAGGAAGCGAGTGGCCTTGGGAGCCACAACCTCAATGCCATAGCCACTACCCGTGCCAATCTCCAACACCTCTCCGCCAACCCTCTCTGCGGCATAGACGTAGGCCAGCAATGAACGCTGGAAGACGTAGTTATCGGAAGCCTCTATGTGTGATACTCTCTCGGCAGTGTGTGGTTTGCTCATAGTGTGTGTGGCCTATTTGTTGAGGGTGATTTGGGTGTCGCCAACGGTTACAAGCCTCTGCTTGTAGAGCGAGCCAACGGCCCTCTTGAAGTTCTTTTTGCTCAACCCCGTGAGGAAGGCAATCTCTTCGGGCGAGGACTTGTCGCCAATGGGAAGCGCACCTTTGTTGGCCTTCAAAAGCTCCACGAGTTTGGCTGCTGCGCTGTCGGTCTGGTCCTTACCCTCCTGCTGCAACATAAGGTCGATGCGCCCCTCCTCGCTGATGCGGTGAACATAGGCGGTGAGTCGGTCGCCAACGGCCACGGGAGTGAAAATCTGGTCGTTGTAGATCATACCCCAATGGCGGTTGTTGACCACCACTCGGAAGCCCGCCTCCATACGCCTTGCGACCAAGATGTCAACCTGCTCTTTGGGCCTCACACATAGGTCGTTGTTGTTCACGTATGGGTTGAGTTTTGTGGTTGCCACCACACGCCCCGTGAGGTTGTCGCGGTAGAGCCACACAAGGTATTTTCTTCCAATCTCCACCTCGAAGGGGACATTGCGGTTGGGCAGGAATAGGTCTTTGGCGGTGATGCCCCAATCAAGGAACACACCGTGTGCATTGCGGTCCACAGCTTTCAATACGGCAGCTTCGCCCACCACAGCGAGTGGCCTCTCTCGGGTGGCTATGAGTCGGTTTTCGGAGTCGTGATAGACGAACACCTCCACAAGGTTGCCCACCTTGTCTTCGAGGCGCACATAGCGATTGGGCAGCAACACCTCTTGTTCCTGCTCGTCTGTGAGATATATGCCCGGCTCTGCGATGCGGCCGATGCGTAGGGTCTGATATTCTCCCGCAACAATCATAATCTTCTCTGATATTTTGTGCAAATGTATGGTTTTATCCCGAGAAAATCACTATTTTTGTGGAATAAAAAATGCAGACCTACTGTCTGCATAAATTTGTTTGTTTTATGGCAAAGGAGCAGGAGAAGATAGTCGTTACGGGTGCGAGGGTTAACAATCTCAAAAATGTGAGTTTGGAGATGCCTCGCGAGAGCCTTGTGGTCATCACGGGCCTGTCGGGTAGTGGCAAGAGTTCGCTGGCTTTCGACACCATCTATGCCGAAGGACAGAGGAGGTATATGGAGACTCTGTCGGCCTATGCACGCCAATTTATTGGCACAATGGAGAGGCCCGATGTGGATAAGATTGAGGGCCTGAGTCCTGTGGTTGCCATCGAACAGAAAACGACCAATAAGAACCCACGCTCGACGGTTGGTACCGTTACGGAGATTAACGACTTTCTGCGCCTTCTCTATGCACGCGCTTCGAGGGCCTATTCACCCAACACGGGCGAGGAGATGGTCCACTACACCGACGAGCAGATTCTCTCTCTCATAACGGAGAACTTCGCCGGCCACAAGATTGCTCTGCTGGCCCCGGTGGTCAAGGGACGTAAGGGCCATTATAGGGAACTCTTCGAGGGCTTTGCCAAACGTGGCTTTCTGCACGTTAGGGTTGACGGAGTGGTGCAGGAGATTGTGTCGGGGATGAGGTTGGACCGCTACAAGACCCACACCATTGAACTTGTGGTCGATAGGCTCATTGTGGGCGAGAGTGGCGATGACCGCCTTGTCAAGAGCCTCAAAGAGGCGATGAGGCAGGGTAAGGGTACAATCTCTGTGTATGACTTTGATGCCGATGTGGCACGCTACTACTCCCGCCACCTGATGTGCCCCACTACGGGTGTGTCGTTCGACGAGCCCGCACCCCACACCTTCTCGTTCAACTCCCCACAAGGAGCCTGCCCCCACTGTGGCGGTCTGGGCGAGGAGGCAGTTTTCGATAGGGAAAAACTCCTCCCGGATGGTAATATGAGCATTGCCGATGGTGGCATTGCCCCCCTTGCAAAGTTGCGCACAAGTTGGTTTTTGAGCGTTATGGGGGCACTCGGTCACCGCTACGACTTTACTATCAACGATCCGGTGAGTACGCTGTCCGAAGAGGCCCTCTCGGCCATCATCAATGGCGATGCAGAGCCTTTGGCCGTTAGCGGACTCTATGGAGGGAGCGGTGTGAGGATGATTTCTTGGCAGGGTATCACACAATATATCGAGAACAACACCGAGGAGAGCACACGAGGCACGGGTGCCAAGTGGCTTGGCCAATTCATCGAACACAGGCCGTGTAGTGTGTGCGGAGGCACGAGGCTCAAAGGCGATGCGCTCTACTTCCGCATTGCGGGCAAGAATATCGCCGAGGTGTGCGATATGAGCATCGAGGAACTTAGGGAGTGGATAGCCACGGTGCCCGAGCAGATGACCGCCAAGGAGCGCACCATTGCAAGGGAGATTATAAAGGAGATTAGCGAACGCTTGGGCTTTCTGTGCGACGTTGGCTTGGGCTATTTGTCGCTCAGCAGGGCTTCGAGGAGCCTTTCGGGTGGCGAGAGCCAACGTATCAGGCTGGCAACGCAGGTGGGTAGCAAACTTGTCAACGTACTCTACATCCTCGACGAGCCGAGTATCGGCCTGCACCAGAGGGATAACCGCAAACTGATTCGCTCGCTGGAAAACCTCCGAGATGAGGGTAACTCGGTACTCGTGGTGGAGCACGACGAGGAGATGATGCGCTCGGCCGATTGGATTGTTGATATTGGCCCGCTGGCAGGCCGTAAGGGTGGCGAGGTGGTTGCCGAGGGTACCTATGAGGATATTTTGAAGTCCGAGTCGCTCACTGCCGACTACCTTTCGGGCCGCCGCCGTATTGAGGTACCGGAGAAGAGAAGAGGGTGGAAGGAGAGCCTGCGAATTGTGGGTGCGAGGGGTAATAACCTCAAAAATGTCACGGTGGAGATACCTCTGGGCGTGATGGTGTGCGTCACGGGTGTGAGTGGAAGTGGTAAAAGCTCGCTCATCAACGAAACCCTGCGTCCCTATCTTACTCGCAAGTTCTATCGCTCCTTCGACCAATCGCTTCCGTTTGACCGCTTGGAGGGAGTGGAGAATATCGACAAGATTGTGGTTGTGGACCAATCGCCCATCGGACGCACTCCGAGGAGCAACCCTGCAACCTATTCCAACGTCTTTGCCGACATACGCAAACTCTTTGAAAAGACCCCCGATGCACAGATTAGGGGCTTTGGTGCGAGCCGCTTTTCGTTCAATGTGAAGGGCGGAAGGTGTGAGGAGTGTAAGGGCGCAGGTGTGCAGACCATCGAGATGAACTTCCTGCCGGATGTCTATGTGACCTGCAAGGCGTGTGGTGGTAATCGCTACAACCGCCAGACGTTGGAGGTTAAGTACAAGGGTAAGAATATCAACGATGTACTCAATATGACCATCAACCAAGCGGTTGAGTTCTTTGAGAACATCCCATCCATCAAGACCAAACTTGCAGCCATCAGGGATGTGGGACTTGGTTACCTCAAATTGGGCCAGAGTTGCACCACTCTGTCGGGTGGCGAGAGCCAACGCATCAAACTCTCATCGGAGTTGGCCAAGAGAGATACGGGCCGCACGCTCTACATCTTCGACGAGCCTACTACGGGCCTCCACTTTGAGGACATCCGCCAACTGTTGGAGGTGTTCAACAAACTCGTGGAGAGGGGTAATAGTGTGATAATAATCGAGCACAATTTGGATGTGATTAAGTGTGCCGATTGGATTGTGGATATGGGCCCCGAGGGTGGTAAGGCCGGTGGCTATGTGGTGGCTACGGGCACGCCCGAAGAGGTGGCCGAGGTAGAGGAGAGCTACACGGGTGCTTTCCTCCGAGAGGTGCTTGGTTAGAACGTTTATGACAAATCATAGAGAGGAAATACTCTCCACCCTTGCCAAATGGTGGGGCTATAAGGAGTTGCGACAGGGACAACAAGAGGTTATCGAAAGTGTCCTTGCAGGGCGTGATACCCTTGTGCTGATGCCCACGGGTGGTGGTAAGTCGATTCTCTATCAGGTCCCTACGATGATGCGCGAGGGAGTGTGTGTGGTCATCACTCCGCTGGTGTCGCTGATGAAAGACCAGGTGGACCAACTCCGAAGTAGGGGCATAAATGCTGTGGCGGTCCACGGCGGCCTTTCGCCTCGCAAGATAGACATCGCTCTGGACAACTGTGTCTATGGCGATGTAAAGTTTTTGTATGTGGCTCCCGAGAGGCTTGCAAGCGAGATTTTCCGTGCGAGGGTGGCCAAGATGAAGGTGTCGCTGCTGGCCGTTGACGAGGCCCACTGTATATCCCAATGGGGCTATGATTTCAGGCCCTCCTACCTGCGAATTTCCGAGATACGCCGCTTGGTGCCCGATGCGCCCGTGTTGGCCCTCACGGCCACGGCCACAGAGAGGGTTGCCGAGGATGTTATGCACCACTTGGCCTTTGCCGAACCAAACATTATCAGACGTGGACTTGTACGTCCTAATCTCTCGTATGTGGTACGCATGGTGGACGACAAGATGGAACAGATGTGTAGGGTACTGTCGGGTGTGGAGGGTAGTGCCATAGTCTATGTGCGCCTGAGGGAGAAGTGCGAAAAGGTGGCCGAGGAGTTGAAGAAAAGGGGCTTTGCGGCGGAGTTCTACCACGCAGGACTGAGCCACACGGAACGGGCCCTCCGGCAGGACGATTGGCACAAGGAGCGAGTGAGGGTGATGGTGGCAACCAACGCCTTCGGTATGGGTATCAACAAGGGCAACGTTAGGGCTGTGATTCACTACGATATGTGCGATAGCCCCGAGGCATACTATCAGGAGGCAGGCCGTGCAGGTCGTGATGGAGTGCGTAGCTATGCGGTGCTGCTGATGGATAGCTACGAGAGGGCCAATGCGCTCAAACGCTGGGAGGGTGCTTTCCCGTCAATTCAGGCCGTGAAGGAGTTCTACGACAAGGTCTGCTCACACCTTATGGTGGCCTATGGCGAAGGTGCGTGTGTGGGCTTTGTTTTTAATGAATATAAGTTTGCCGAGCAACACCGAATGAGTGTGTCGGCTGTGAGAAACTGCTTCAAACTGCTGGCCCAGAGTGGGTATATGTTGCTTACGGAGGATAGCGACCACTCGGCACGCCTGAGGTTTGTGGTGAGCCGTGAGGACCTCTATTATTTCCGCGAACAGAACAGAGATGTGGAGGAGGTGCTGCTGGCCGTGTTGAGGCAGTGTGAGGGAGTCTTTACCGACTTCCGCCCCATTGATATTGAGAACATTGCCTTCCACGCCCACTGCGAGGAGAGTAGGGTGGTGGAGGTGCTGCGTATGTTGTGGCGCAAACACATCGTGGAGTACCGCCCGAGGAGCACTTCGCCGATGGTGCAATTTCTGTGCGATAGGGTGCCGATGAGGGATGTCTATATCAGCCCCGAGGTCTATCGTATGCGCAAGGAGTCGGCCCGTGAGAGGTTGGAGGCAATGCTGGACTACGCTTCGCAGGAGTGGGACGGATGCCGTAGTCGTTTCCTGCAACAATATTTTGGCGAGAGCGATGCTGTGGAGTGCGGAGTGTGCGACCTGTGTATCGAGCGCAGGAGGGGCGGTAGGCCGACACTCTCGCAGGAGGAACGAATAGCCAAAACCGTCAGGGAGGAGATTGCCCGTGAGGGATGTGTGGAGGCCTCCGCATTGGCCCGCAAACTGAATGTCCCACCTGTGGATATAGCCCGTGTGGTGGAAAAACTCACCGCTGAGGGTGAAATTTGTAGCGAAGGGGGCGGTTTTGTCAAGAAGAATAGGTAATTTTGTGGCCGTGAAAAAGTATCAAAGCAGCATAACACCCGACGAGATAAAGGAACTGCCCGTGGTTGGGTTTGAGGGACGTATGGAGATTGTCGATACGCCCGAAAAACTTGTCAAGGCGTGCGAGGAGTTGATGAGGTGCGATGTGGTGGGATTCGACACCGAAACCCGTCCGTCGTTCAAGGCGGGCGTGAGCTACAACGTGTCGCTCGTGCAACTCTCCACCGACAAGGTGTGCTACCTTGTGAGGCTCTGCTCAATGAGGATGGAGAAACCTCTCCTGAAATTGTTGGAGAGCAAGGAGGTCTTGAAGGTGGGCGTGGACGTTGTGGGCGACATTCGCAACTTGTGCAAACTGCGCCACTTCCGAGCAGGAGGGTTTGTGGAACTGCAACACGAGGTAGGAGCCTTTGGTATTGAGGATAGGAGCCTGCGTAAGATGGCTGCCATCATTTTGGGCGTGGGAGTGAGCAAGGCCCAGAGGTTGAGCAATTGGGAGGCCAAGGAGATGACCTCGGCACAACTGCGCTATGCCGCCACGGATGCGTGGGTGTGCTTGGAGATGTATAGGAGGCTCTTTGGCGACGGAGTTCACAGCCCCCACGCGGATATCTTCTCACAGCCCAAAGTTGAGGCTCCAAAGAGCGTGAAACCGGCGAGCGATGAGGAAAAAACCTCTCTCCGTAAACGCCGCAGACCACATCGTAACCGCAAAAGAGTAAAACAGACACAATCGGATAATGACTAAAAAGATTATTCTCAAACGTGGCAAGGAGGAGTCCTTGATGCGTCACCACCCCTGGGTGTTCTCGGGAGCAATTCACTCGGCCGACCAACCTTTGGAGGAGGGCGAGATTGTGGATATCTACACCCACGACAAGGAGTTTATTGCAAGGGGCCACTGCCAGGTGGGCTCCATTGCTGTGAGGGTGCTGACCTTCGAGCAGGAGGAGATTGATGGGGCTTGGTGGACAAGGCGTATCGAGTCGGCCTATGCGGTGCGTAAGGCACTCGGGCTGACGGACAACGAGAAGACCACCTGCTACCGATTGGTACACGGCGAGGGCGACAACCTCCCCGGTTTGGTCGTTGACATCTATGGCTCAACGGCTGTGGTGCAGTGCCATAGCGTGGGTATGTACCTTTCGAGGGAAGCCATTGTGGAGGCCCTGAGGGCGTGCTATGGCGATAGACTCACGGCCATCTACGACAAGAGTTCGCAAACGCTCCCCTATAAGGCCGACCTCGGTGCCGAGGATGGATATCTTTGGGGCCACGGCGAGGGCGAAGAGGTTGTCTTGGAGGGCGGCCACAAGTTTGCCGTCAATTGGGCCAAGGGCCAAAAGACAGGCTTCTTCATTGACCAAAGGGCTAACCGAGAACTCGTGGCTCACTATGCCAAGGGACGTAACCTTCTGAATACGTTTTGCTACACGGGAGGCTTTTCGATTTATGGCCTTGCTGGTGGCGCAAGGAGCGTTACGAGTGTGGATAGCAGTGCGTTGGCTGTGGAACTTGTCGAGCGCAATGTTGCACTCAACTTCCCGGAGGGCGCACCACACAAGAGCGCAGCGATGGATACCTTCGATTTTCTACGCACCGTTGAGGATGGCGAGTATGATATGGTCATTTTGGACCCTCCCGCCTTTGCCAAACACCACAAGGTGTTGGGTAACGCCTTGCAGGGCTATAAGAGGCTCAATGCGAGGGCTATGGAGAAGATTGCCAAAGGTGGCATTTTGTTCACGTTCAGTTGCTCGCAGGCTGTTAGCAAGGAGCAGTTCCGCTTGGCGGTCTTTTCGGCTGCGGCCATTGCGGGCCGCAAGGTGCGAATACTCCACCAACTGACCCAGCCCACCGACCACCCAATCAACATCTACCACCCCGAGGGCGAATACCTCAAAGGCTTGGTGCTCTATGTAGAGTAAGGGGATAGGTAACAGAGTGCAGATGATAAAGAAACACGGGTAACAAATTCGTTACCCGTGTCTTTTTTGTGTAATACCCGATGGGTTGCAGGGGGCTCTGTGAGAACCTACCCACACTTGTTGCTAAAAATTCTTACCGAAACTTACGTAAAGACCTCCCAGAGGGTTGTCGTTCGTACCGCTTGCCAATACCGTCAGCGGGCCGAGAGAGGTGTGGTAGGTGTACTTCACACCAAAGCCCAACAACGACTGCCTGCCGTCGAACATTTCCCAAAAGTTGTCGTTCTGCAAGGCATAGTTGGCCACGGCCGAGAGGGTGTGATTCTTGAAGAACTCATACCTCGCTTCAATGGCACCAACCATCACCGAGTTCTCACACAGCTCGATGCGCTGGATGCCCACAAAGGGCATCTGCTGCTCCATATACCTACCGGGCAGTATGCCACCCATAGAGTTCTGGTAGGGGTAGGTGGGCCTTGGGCCTATGAGGCTGCGTCCATAGAGCGAGCCGATGAATGTGAGAGGGCCATCCCAGGGGGTGAGCACCTTCTTGATGGTATATTGCAGTGCCGTAAAGGGATTGCCTCCCTTCACTTTCCAACCGTTGGTCGTGTATACCGTGTAGTCGGCCCTCACCGACCAGCCTTTGCGTGGCATATAGAAGTCGTCAAGACTCTCGTAGTGTCCGTTGAGGACATAGTTGATGTATCCCTCGGGCTTGGCTTCGGTGAGGTTGCCGGCGAGGTTGTAGTAGAGTGAGTGGCGGAAGTCGAAGAAGTCATATTCCACCCCCACACCCATATTGAAATTGCGCAGATAGATGTCCGAAAAACGAATCGATAGGTTGTGCTCATCGAAGTTTGCGGAGTTCTGTCTAACCTCGTTTTTGTAGAATGTAAAGTCGTGATACTGATATTTGTAGGCAAACGTAAAGTCGCCGAAGAACACCCTGCTGCTCGATGCGCTCAGCTGCACATAGGGGCTTTGGCTCAAACGTGTTTTGAGGGCGAACTTGGGCTTGAAATAGTTGCCGTGCATTGTCATCTCCGTGGCCAACAACAGCGATGCCAACTCCTGCGAATCGAAGCGGAAACCGACGTGAACTGAGGCGTTTTCCTTCTCGTTCACTCCAATGATTAACTCATAGGGAGCACGGTTGTTGAGGCTGTAACGCACAAACTCAAAGCCTCCCACGTTACGCACATCCTCAATGTGTTTGTTGAACTCCTTGCGAGTTACGGTGGTGTAGGGACGCAGGTTGAGGTAGCGGTTGATGAGTGCCTGCTCCGACTTGTTGAAACCTTTGAAATGGATGGGGCCGATGTAGAGTTTTGTGTCGCTCGAATAGTGCCTTTGGCGTTTTGGGGGCATATATCCTTCGGGCAGACCAATCTTTTTGCGCAGCTCCTGCAACCCGACACGATGTCTGTCGGCCTCCACTTGACCACGCATAATGAGCGAATCGACAGCCTCGGCGTTGAAACTTGCAGCGGTGTAGGGGGCAACCTCGGGGTGCATATAGTAGTCGCACGAGGCGAGGTTTGCCTCATACTTATCCCTGCCGAGGAAGGTGGTGAGTTGCTCAAAGATGAGCACCATATTGGCCAAGTCGTCGTCGGTGCGTATGCCATCGGCAAGGTCAACGCCGATAACGATGTCGGCACCCATATCCCTGGCGACATCCACGGGGAAGTTGTTGTAGACTCCACCATCCACCAACAACATATCCTTGTGCCTTACGGGTGTGAACACACCCGGGATGGACATACTCGCCCTGATGGCAATGGGTAGGCTTCCGCCACGAGCCACATACTCGCTGCCGGTGTTCATATCATACGACACGCTGGCAAAGGGGATGGGGAGGTTGTCGAAGGAGTCAATCTGTTGATAGCCAAGCAGGAGTTCGTTGAGTTCGTCCATAAACTTGTCGCCCCTGACAATACCACTCGGCAGCGAAATGTCGTCGGCCGACAGCACGGCATCGAACATATAGGCGTCGTCCTTGTGCTTGTCTTTGAGGAGTTGCTTGGAACGCTCGTTGCGGTCGGTGAAGATGTTGAACCAGTTCATCGACGTGAAGAGTTCTTCTATTTCCTCCACAGTGTATCCCACCGAGTAGAGTCCTCCGATGATGGAGCCGATGCTGGTACCGGCGATGTAGTCGATGGGAATACCCGCCTCCTCAATGGCCTTGATGATACGCAGTTGTGCGGCACCCTTTGCGCCACCGCCACTCAGCACCAATCCCACACTCTTACGACCCGGTGCTGCGGGGTCGTCCACAGGCTTTGCCGTAGCAACAAAGGCCTCGGAAGTGAATATCACTACCAAGGCCGTTGCTGTAATTAGAAGCCTTCTAATTGTCTGCTGCATAATCCAATAAGTGTTGATGGAAAACCGTTTTCAATTTTCCATTTCCCATTCGTTTATTCGTAGTTGCCCGATTTGAGCATCGACACCTCTTTTTCGGTGAGGAATCGCCACTCGCCACGTTTGAGCTTCTGCTTCGTGAGGCCTGCAAAATAAACCCTGTCGAGCTTGCCAACACGATAGCCGACGTGCTCAAACATACGCCTTACGATACGGTTACGGCCCGAGTGAATCTCAATGCCAACAGCATTCTTACAAGTGGGGTCGTCAACGTAGCAAACGTCGTCGGCGGCAATGTCGCCATCTTCGAGTGTGATACCCATAATCAGACGCTCCAAGTCGGCCCTTGCCAGACGCTTGTCAAGACTCACCTGATAGATTTTCTTCTTCTCGTAGGTGGGGTGGGTGAGTTTCTTTGCCAAGTCGCCATCGTTGGTTAGGAGCAATACACCAACACTATTTTTGTCCAAACGCCCCACAGGGTAGATGCGTTCCGTGCAGGCGTTCTTCACGAGGTCCATCACACTCTTATCGGCGTGTGGGTCGTCGAGAGTGGTAACAAAACCTTTGGGTTTGTTCATCACAATATAGACCTTCTTCTCATTGTGTATCTGTTTGCCGTTGTAGCATACAATGTCGTTCTGGCGTACCTTCGAACCCAACTCGGTAACGACCTCTCCATTGACGGTGATTTGTCCGGAGGTGATATACTCGTCGGCCTCCCTGCGAGAGCAGATGCCCGACATAGAGATATAGCGGTTCAGACGAATCTCGCCCTCAATTTTGGGTGCTGCATAGGAGGGGTAGTTCTCCAACGTATAGGTATTGGCTGTGTTTACAAAAGGTTTGGGCTCTTTGGGCGCACGCTCGGAGTGGAACTTACCGCTGCTCTTCTTGGGCGCAAAACCACCCTTGTCGTGGCCGAATGACGGCTTGCTGCCAAACTTATTATGACGAGGACGGAAACCTCCCTCTTGATTGTTCTCTCGGTTGAAATTGCGCTCGCGGTTGAACGAAGGCCTTTCCTCTCGGTTGTAGCCCTCCTCGCGATTGAAATTGCGCTCGCGGTTAAACGAGGGCCTACCTTCACGATTGAAACTACGCTCTTCACGATTGAAACTGCGCTCCTCACGATTGAAGTTACGCTCCCTGCTATATCCACCCTCTCGGTTGAACGAAGGCCTATCCTCACGGTTGAAATTGCGCTCACGATTGTAGCCACCCTCGCTACGCTCGGAGCGGCAAAAAGAGGACCTATTGCGGTCGATGAGTCGGTTGTCGCGTGTGAAGTTGGGGTTGAACGAACGGCGCTCACCAGCCTCCTCACTCTTTGGAGTGCGGTTGTAGGACGAGGTGGAATAAAGTGCCTGGGGTTTGGAAGTGCGACTGCGTTTGTCTTTGGTGAAAGTCTTGTAACTCTCTTCGTTTTCAGAGTGTGCCCTCACGGGGAAATCTGTTGTTTTCATTGTCTTGAATGATGATAAAAATATATGTATTCAGTATGTTGCCACAAAGGTATCTCTTTTTCTCGATTGTTGTTACACTCAACCAAAAAAAATACCGTTTTTATTTCACGAGCCACGATAATCTCACCCCTATAACGAAAAAAAGCGAGGCTCAGTGTGAGAGCCTGCGCTTTTTTTTGCTGTGGAGCTGGGGGGAGTCGAACCCCCGTCCAAACAGTCTGCCTGAAAGTTTTCTACACGCTTATCCACTGCTTAATCCTCCTGCTGCAATGCGGTGGGTGGCAACCAAATCACAGCCCCAGTTCCGGTTTGGTTTCGCCCTATGGTCGGAACACCCCTCGGGCTATCTTCTCATTGATGATACTCCGTGTGCCACGCCCACAAGAAGCGGGAGGGTGTGGCGGAGTACTCGTTTCCGCACCAGCCTTGGGCGCAGAAATTAAGCCAATTAACTCGGTTAATTAAGCAGCGAGTGCGTAGCTATTATTGCCATTTAATTGTTTGAGCGTTGAGATTAACGAGCCCCCACACAAAGCTCGACGTGCTTACCAACCT